>CAYMSD010000076.1:0-17341 GCA_964393015.1 uncultured Klebsiella sp. | reverse complement strand
GACACGTGCCGTCTGGTGCCAGGCACCTCCCGGCACGTGCCAGGCACCGTTTCTGGTCTGAACAACCTGTCGGAAGCGGGGAGCTCCCCCCGAGCCAAAGCGACTTCCTCCACAATCGCGGAATGCCGTTCCGCTCCGGTGCCATCAGCTACCGCCGCTTCGCCGTCACGGGCGAGGCCCCCAACATGCTCGATTCGAAGGTCTACGGCCTTCTCCGCGAGCACGCCCTCGGCGAACTCGAGCCGATCAAGCCAGGCGAGATCCATGTCGGCTGGACCGCAGGCCGCCACCTCTTCGACACGCTCTTCGACTTCGAGCGCATCGGCTTCGGCGGCGGGCTCCTCCTCGGGCTCCGCTCCGACGCCGTGCGCGTGCCCCCCGAGATCAAGAAGGCCTACATCGCCATGGCAGAGGACGCGCGCCTCGTTCCATCGAAGGATGGCGGCGGCGCCTATCTCCCGCGCACGGCGAAGAAGGAGGCGCGCGAGGACGCGCTCCGCCGCATCGAGGAGGAGATCTCCGAGGGCCGCTACCGCCGCCCCAAGCATGCGCCGATCTGGTGGGACTTCGCGAAGTCGACGATGTTCGCCGCGATCTCCGCCGACCCCGAGGTGCAGGCGCTGCGCCGCCTCTCGATCGATTCGCTCGGCATCACGATCGCGCCGCGCTCGAGCGGCACGGTGGCGCTCGACATCCTCGCGCAGAGGGGCCGGACGGCGGACTACGACGACCTCCGCCCGGATGCGCTCTCGAGCGCGCCGCCCGAGATCGAGCTCGCGCGCGAGGACGGCCGCCGCTCGTCGGCGGACCGCCCCGAGCTCCCGTGGAACGCGAACGAACCGCAGGACTTCCTCGGCAATCTCTTCCTTCTCTGGCTCTGGTGGCACTGCGACACCCGCGAGGGCCTCGTCGAGACGCCCGAAGGCGAGGTGTCGATCCTGATCGACAAGGTGCTCGACCTCGAGTGCGCGTGGGGGCTCTCGGGCCGCACGAGCCTGCGCGGCGATGCGCCGACGCGCAAGGCGGAGACCGCGCGCGCCGTGCAGCTCGGCAAGTGGCCCCGCAAGATCGGGCTCACCGTCTCGCAGTTCGGCCGCGTGTGGGAGTGCACCCTGCAGGGCGACCGCTTCGAGGTGTCGGGCCTCAAGCTTCCGAAGCCCGAGGACAAGCCGCAGTCGTTCCGCGCGCTGCTCGAGGAGCGCCTCGACAGCTTCGCGACCTTCGACACGGCGCTGATGGCCATGTACCGCGCCTTCATCGAGGTGCGCACCTCGCGTGCATGGGACTCGTGCCGCTCGGACATGCGCAACTGGATCAGCGAGCTCGGCGCCACGCGCAAGATGGTCTCCGTCGGCGCGTGAGGCGCGGCGTCACGCGCCGCGCACGGCGTCGATGAACGCACGGATCCTGTCGTGGTCCTTCACGCCGCGCGCGCGCTCGACGCCGCTCGAGACATCGACGCCCGCGGGCCGCGCGGTGCGGATCGCGTCGGCCACGGTCTCGGGCGTCAGGCCGCCCGCCAGGAAGCACCGCGCGCGTGCGCTGTCCGAGAGCCCCGCGAACGCGCCATGATCGAACGGCTCGCCGCTGCCCGCGTCTGGCCCGTCGACGACGAGCCGCGCGACGCATCCGCTGGCGAGCCACGACCCGACGGCGGGCGCCGCGAACGGGAGACCTTTCCAGCATTCCCATGCGGCGGGGCCGGTCGAGAAGGGCGCGAGATCGTCGGGCTCCTCGACGCCGTGGAACTGGATCACGGGGAAGCGGTCGAGTGCGCTGCGGGTCTCGGGGTCGACGGGGAGCCGCACGACCGCGACGGGCATCGCGCCCGCGTCGATGACGGCATCGACGAGCGCTGGGACCGCCGCAGGCGGCACGAAGCGGGGGCTCGATGGAACAAGCACCACGCCGATGAAGTCCGCGCCCGCAGCGGCGGCGACCTCCGCCGTCGCGCGGTCGCTCACCCCGCAGATCTTGACGAGCGTGCGCCTCACGGCGCCGCCCCCGCGCGCAGCTGGGCCTGCGCCTCGCGCTCGAGTTCGGCCGCAAGCGACGCCTTCTCGCCGTCGAGCCGGTTCCGATCGAGGTCCCCGAGCGCGGCAAGCGCGCCGCGCGCGTCGCCGAGCCTCCGCAGCGAGAGCACGGCGACCATCAGCCGCGCGTCGTGCACGGCCGGATCCGTGCGGAAGCGCGCGACGAAGTTCGCGTACGCGGCCCTCGCGTCCGATGCGTGGCCCTCCGAGGCAAGCTGGTTCGCCACATCGAGCTGGATCTGCGCGGGAAGCGTTGCGCCCGGATTGAGCGCAAGGACCTCGCGGTAGAGCGACGCGCACAGAATCCCGTCGCGCTCGCGGTGCGCCGCAGCGATCGTGTTGCGCAGCGTCCGCTCCTTCGCCGACATCGTGTCCACGCCATCGGCGCGCACGCGCGCAGCGACGGGCCCGTCCGCCACGCCGACCCCCGCGTGGGCCGTGGCCGCGCGCAGGTCGCGGCGCCGCTTCCACTGCCTCATCAGGAAGAAGAGATCGAAGTCGTTGCGCTTCAGGAGGCCGAGGCCGAGGAGCGCGATGCAGACCGCAAGCCCGAAGACGAGGCCGCCGAGGTGCGCGATCGTGCCGACGCCCGTCTGCGTGGCGCCGAAGAAGTCGGTGAAGGTGTTCACGAGATCGATCGCCGCGTAGAGGCCGAGAAGCCACGCCGCAGGCATGGCGATGCGCATCGGGGGGAGCAGCCAGAGCCCGTGCACGATCCCGCGCGGGTGGAGGGCGAGGAAGGCGCCCGCGACGACCGAGACGGAGCCGCTTGCGCCGACCGCGGACCCGCCCGTGATCCAGACCTGGAGGAGCCCCGCGAGCGCACCGCCGACAAGGTAGAGCGCCAGGAACCCAAGGTGTCCGAGGCGCGACTCGACCACGGCGCCGAAGGCCCAAAGGAACACCATGTTGCTGAGAACATGCAGGATCGAGAAGGGATCGTGCAGGAACTGGTAGGTGACGGGCTGCCACCACTCGAACCACGGAAGCGAGATCGCGCCCCGGTCGAACAACTCCACGAGCGCGTCGTTGCCCCCGCGGAAGCCCGCGATCGTCAGGGCGTAGATCGCGCCGTTCAGCGCAAGCATCGCGTAGACGACCCAGGGCCGCCGCGTCGAGCCGAGGTTTGTCCCAAGCGGGATGAACATGGCCGAAGCGTATCGGAACCCCGCTGCGGAGGCCCACCGCATCCGCATGAAGACTTCCCGAACGCGGCGGCTTGCCGCCCCATCGCGCGCGGCTCTTGCGCTAGCATCGCCGTTCCCGCATCGGGCGACGCGATCCTCGCGAACCTCGGCGGGAATCTCTCGACTTCCTCCGAGGAAGACTCGTCCCGACGGGGCCGAGAGTCGATTGTCAGTGTCGGACGCGCGGCCTCCGCCGCGGTTCGGCGTGCGGCAGGGCGACGGCTCCGCACGCCTCCGAGCGGACCGCCGCACACGCAACCAACGAGCCATGACCACGATGACCGCACCGCAGACGCCGCTCTTCGACAAGGGACTTGCCAACACCATCGCCGCCGAGACGCAGATGTCGTTCATCGATGGCGGAAAGGGCGTGCTCGAGTACGTCGGCATCGACATCGACACCCTCGCGCGGAACTCGAACTTCGAGGAGACCGTGTTCCTCCTGTGGAACACGCGCCTTCCCTCGAAGACCGAGCTCGACGGCCTGCGCCGCGCGCTCCAGGCCGAGTACGAGATCCCCGACGCGGTCTACGACATGATCCGCCAGATCCCGAAGGACGCCGTGCCCATGCACGCGCTTCGGACGCTCGTCTCGGCGCTCGCGCTCCACGACGCCGACGCGACCTCGAGCGACACGAGCCCCGCGGGCATCGAGAAGGCCAAGCGGCAGGCGCTGCGCCTCGTCGCGAAGACCCCGACACTGATCGCGAACTTCGACCGTCACCGCTCGGGCAAGCCGTTCGTGCGCCCGAACAAGGACTTCGACATCGCCACGAACTTCCTGTGGATGCTGAACGGCGAGAAGCCCACCGACGCCATGTCGAAGGGCCTCGATGTGTGCCTCATCCTGCACGCCGACCACGGCCTCAACGCCTCGACCTTCGCCGCGCGCGTCACCATCGCGACCCTGAGCGACATGTACAGCGCGATGACGACGGCCGTCGGCACCCTCAAGGGCCCGCTCCACGGCGGCGCCAACGAGGAAGTGATGTACATGCTCAACGAGATCGGCTCGATCGACAACGTCGAGCCGTTCATCAAGGGCAAGCTCGAGCGGAAGGAGCTCATCATGGGCTTCGGTCACCGCGTCTACAAGGCGTACGACCCGCGCGCGACCTACCTCAAGACCTTCGCGAAGCAGATCGCGACCGACACCGGCAACCTGCCGCTCTTCGAGATGAGCCAGAAGATCGAGGGGATCGTCCTCGCGGCGAAGGCCGACAAGGGCATCTTCCCGAACGTCGACTTCTACTCGGCGACGACCTACCACTCGCTCGGCATCAAGACCGACCTCTTCACCTGCATGTTCGCCATGAGCCGCATGTCGGGCTGGGCGGGCCACTGCATCGAGCAGCTCGAGGACAACCGCCTCATCCGTCCGCAGGCGCTGTACACGGGGCCGCACGCGGCCGCCTACACGCCGATCACGCAGCGCGGCTGAACGCCGGCGCAGCGGCCGACGCGGCCTTCATCCGGGATTCACCTCCGCCGCCGCGCGTCAACGCGCGGCGGCGGTGTTCTTGGCGGCCTGCGGGTAGAGGAGCACGCGGTCGTGGCAGAGGAGGAGGACATCCTCCTTGCCGTCGCCGGTGACATCGGCCACGATCGCCATGCTCGGCTCGAACTCGCGCGGCTCGCCGCCCTGGAAGAGCCGCGACTCGAAGACCTTGAAGCGCAGCGCGGGCACGAGACGGCCCGAGGCGCTGAAGCTGAGGATGCCGAGCGACTGCTCGCCCGCGTCGAGCGCGAGGAGATCGAGGAAGCCGTCGCCGTTGACATCGCCCGAGGCGATCTCGTGGTCGACCTGCTGGATGCGGTCGCCGCGATAGCTCGCGAACTCCTCGAGCGCGAGGCGCGCGCCCTCGAGCCCCGCGATCGCGAACCCGTCGTCGCCGACGAGCATGATGTCCGCGGACTCCGCGCCCGTGAAGCTGCCCGCGCGCACGGGACCGAACTTGAAGCCCGTGACGGAGCGCTCGTCGGACTGCGACCACGCGCCCTCCGCGCCGCGCGCGAAGATCGCGAGCTCGTTGTTCTCGCGGTCGCTCGCCACGAGGCCGTTGCCGCGCACCGTGAGCGCCACGAACTTGGCGTCGGGGCGCTGCGCGTTCATCTGGGCCACGACCTGCCAGCCCGGAGGCGTCGCCTCGGGTGCGTAGCGCAGCGCGCGGATGAAGTTGCGGTCGGCGACCACGAGCTCCTTCCTGCCGTCGCCGTCGACGTCGTGCGCGACCGAGTTGCCCGCGTTCGCCGCCTGCGCCAGGCCGAACTGCGCCATGTCCTTCGACTCGCGCAGCTCGAAGGAGACCTTGCCGTCCTTCTCGACCGCCTGCAGCATCGACATCGGCTTGTCGGCGGTGAAGAGCAGGAGATCCGTCCTGCCGTCCTGGTCCGCGTCGAGGTCGAGGATCGCGTCGGGGCCCTTCACGAGCGAGCCGAGCTTGACGATCTCGCTCTCGCCGCCCGTGAGCGAAAGGAGCTCGATCTGGTGGTTGCGCCCGTCCTTGGTCACGACCGCGACGCGTGGGCCGCCTTCGAGCTGGACGAGCGAGAGCACCGTGGGCACGGCGCCTGCGGAGAGCGGCATCGCCGTCGGGAACGCGAGCGCGCCGTTCTCCCAGCGCGATCGGCCGACCACGCCTTCCTTCTCGCTGAGGACGAACACCTCCGCGCGCGGATCATCGGAGGTGCGGCCCGCGGCGATCGAGTCGATCTCCGCGAAGCTCGGCTGCTGGACGCCCGGCTGCAGGCCGCGGCCCGCGAGCTGGCGGAAGGTCGTCAGCGCGCTCGCGGCGGGGTCGCTCGCGATCACATCGAGGAGCCCGTCGCCGTCGACATCGGCCGTGGCGAACGCGCGCTTCTTGCCCGTCTTCATCGAGAACACCTCGAGCGAGGCCTCGTTCGAGCCGCTCGGGTCGCGCACGACTTCCTCCACCACGAGCCGACGGCTCTGCCGCTCGATGCGCGCGATGAGATCCTTTCCACCTCCTGGCAGCCGGATCGCGGTCAGCTCGCGCAGCGGCGGCATCTCGAAGCGGCGCTGCGCGCCGAGGCGCGCGCGCGGGCCCGCGGGCGTCTCCTCGACGCTCGCGAGCCAGAGCCGCACGGGCGCGGCGTTGTCGGGCGCCACGCCGATGAGGTCGGGGTGCCCGTCCCCGTCGAAGTCGCCCACGACGAGCGCGACGATCGTGTCGCCCGAGCCGAGCTCCACGGGGTCGCCGAGCTTGGAGCCCTCGATCGGCCACACCATCACCTGTCCGCCGACGACGGCCGCGAGGTCGGGCCGGCTGTCGCCGACGAGGTCCGCCACGAGGAATCCGTCGCGCGAACCGCTGAGCCCGCGCTGGGGCACGCGGCGCTCGACCTCGAACACGCCCGGCTTCGTCTGCCTGAGGAAGACGATCGTGCCGGGCTGTCCCGCGTACATGATGTCGAGCAGTCCGTCGCCGTCGAAGTCGATCGGAACGACCGCGGTCACCTGATGCGAAACGGGAACCTCGATGCGCCGGAAGCGCCAGTGGGGCGGGACCTCGTTGATCGATCCCGTCGCCTCGACGGGGTCGTCTGGCGACGCATCGGGCTTCAGCACATGCACCTCGATGCGGCTCTTGAAGTTGTTCGCGACGACGAAGTCTCCCTTCCCGTCGCCATCGAAGTCGCCGACGGCCATCGGGCCCGCCTTCGGGTCGATCTTGATGACCTCGAGCCCGTCGAAGCCGTAGTGCGCCGAGATCCCGTCGGTCGCCTGCGCGAACGCGGCGCCGGCAAGGGCGCCCGCTGCGAGGACTCCTGCAAGGGCGAAGGGCGCGATCGGCCGGATGGCCATCCTGAGGTCGTTCGGAGAGTGCATGGGCGTCCTTGGGCGGTCGGGTGTGGTCTGGTGTGGTCGAGGCGTCGGAGCATGCGCGCGACGCGGCGCGCAGGGCACGATACCGCGCGGCTATAGTACGCACCCGATGCAACGATTGAACCGAACGACTTTCCTCGCGACGGGTCGCCTCGTCCGTCTTCCCGTCACGCTCCTCGCCTGCGCGGCCCTCTTCGTGGCCGCGCCGTCGGGCGCGGAGGCGGCCGACAAGGTGATCCTCAAGAGCGGCGCCAGCGTCGAGGGCGATGTCCTCAAGCGGACCGACCGACGCATCTGGGTCGACGTCGGCCCAGATGTCCTCAGCTTCGACATGAACGATGTCGCGAGCGTCGAGAGCGACAAGGCCTCCGCCAATGTCGAGATCCGCGCCGACTCGCTCTTCTCGACCGCGGAAGGCCTCTCGGAGCTGCCGCCGCGCGAGCAGGCGAAGACGCTCGGCCCCGCTGTCATCAAGGTCTCGACCCCGGGCGGCCTCGGGTCGGGCGTGATTCTCTCGCGCGAGGGGCACGCGATCACGAACGCGCATGTCATCCAGGGCGAGACCAACATCCGCGCCACGGTCTGGTTCGCGCAGGCAGACGGCACGCTCAAGCGCACGGAGATCGACGATGTCGAGATCCTCGCGGTCAACAACCACATCGACCTCGCGCTCATCAAGGTGAAGCACCCCGAGGGCAAGGACTTCGTCTTCGCCCCCGTGCAGGACGCCGAGAAGCTCGAGAACGGCCAGAACGTCTTCGCGATCGGCAACCCGCTCGGCCTCGAGCGCACGCTCACGCAGGGCGTGATCTCGACCACGCAGCGCAACTTCGACGGCCTGACCTACATCCAGACCGACACGCCGATCAACCCCGGCAACTCGGGCGGCCCGCTCTTCAACACCAAGGGCGAGGTCATCGGCATCACCAACATGGGCATTCTCGGCGGCGAGGCGCTCGGCTTCGCCATCCCCGCCCGCTATGTGAAGGACTTCATCCGCAACCGCGAGGCCTTCGCCTACGACCGCAACAACCCGAATTCGGGCCACAACTACCAGAAGCCGCCCGCGCGGCTCCGCGACGGCGCCCCGAGCGAGCTCGAGGACGGCTCCGCCGAGCCCGCGCGCTGAAGTGCCGCTCTGAAATCACCGCGGCCCTTCCCCAATGCCGCTCAACCCGCGCTTCGAAGCGCCCGATCTCTCCCCTCCGAGCGAGCGGGCCCGGAGGGCCACCTCGGTGCAAGCCGAGGAGCAGTCAGAGCCAACTCCCGTGCCAAATCCCGTGCCAAATCCCGTGCTAAATCCCGTGCCAAACCCTGAGGAAACCAAGTGAAGCACACCGCAGCAGCAGTCCTCTTCGTCTCGACCACCTTCTTCGGCGCGCCGCTCTTCGCAGGCGACGCGCTCTCGATCCGCGACATCGCCCGCGAGGGCGCCGTGCTCGTGGTCGGCGCCGACGACTTCCGCGGCACGCTCGACCGCCTCGGGCCGACCGCCTACGGCAAGCTCTGGAACGATCCCGAGTCCGCCGAGCTCGTGCGGACCATCAAGGAGAACTTCGAGAAGACGATCGCCGATGCGGCCGCGCAGTCGGGCATCGACCGCGCGGACATCACCTGGCCCTCGAGCCTCGGCCTCGCGCTGATGGTCGAGATGGATGAGGAGATGGGAATCCCGTCGCCTGAGTTCGTCTTCTTCTGCGACTGGTCGGCCGAGGCCGAGAAGGCGGGTGCCTTCGTCGACGCGCTGGTCGCCGACATCGAGAAGAAGGCCAAGGACGGCGGCGCGACCGTGAAGGTCGAGGAGATCCGCGGACGCCGCGCGATCGGGCTTCCGACCGGTGGCGCAGGCGCCGCGGCGGACGGCGAGGATGGCAACGAGTTCGAGGACGAGTTCGCGGACGAGTTCGGCGGCGGTCTCGGCGACATCGGCCCGAGCGAGATCTTCGTCGTCTCCGACAAGGGCCGCCTTCTGGCGGCGAGCAGCGTCGAGGCGATGGACGGGCTCCTCGTGCGGGTCGACGGCGACCGCGCGAAGTCGGTCGGCGAGACGGAGAACTTCCGCCGCGCGACGGACCTCGCGGGCGGCACCCAGGACATCTACGCGGTGCTCTCGACGGAGGCCGCGGGCCCGCTTCTCGGCGCGTTCCCCGAGCTGATGCTCGTGCAGCCGCTCGTGGCGCGCCTCTTCGGCGACATCAAGGCGTGGAGCTTCGGCATGCACGCGAAGGACGGCGTGCTTGAGACGGCGCAGGGCATCCTCGTTCCGGACGGCAAGGTCGGCCTGCTCTCGCTCGTCGATCTGGCCACGGAGCCGAAGGCGCCGCCCGCGATCGTGCCCGCCGACGCCCTCAGCTATGGCCGCCTCAACGTGCGCTTCGACCGCGTGCTCCCGATGCTCGACGAGGTGCTCGGCGGGCTTCCCCCCGAGCAGGCCGACATGATCCGCCCGCAGATCGACCTCTACCGCCCGGCCATGCAGGCCGCGTTCGCGGCGATGGGCCCCGAGGTGCACCTCTGGTCGGTCGAGACCGACCCCGCCGACATCGCTGCGAGCGGCACGGTCACCGCCATCAGCATGAAGAACGACAAGGACTCTGCGCGCGCGGTCGTCGACTTCATCAACCTGCTTCCGCTCGGCCTTCAGTCGCGCGACTTCAACGGCATGACCATCCTCTCCGACGAGTTCGCGCCCTTCGCGGTCGGC
The DNA here is from genome assembly GCA_964393015.1 of uncultured Klebsiella sp. Lineage (GTDB taxonomy): Bacteria > Planctomycetota > Phycisphaerae > Phycisphaerales > SM1A02 > QWPT01. The sequence continues at coordinate 7,570 of CAYMSD010000076.1, read as the reverse complement.
ATCGGCGGAGGCGCGCTGGTGCTCGGGTCCGTCGAGCATGTCGAGCAGGCGCTCCGCGCCGTCGACGCGAAGGCAGGCGAGGGCCTCGCGGGCGAGGCGAGCTTCAAGAAGGCGCTCGCCGGCATGTCGACCTCGCCCGTCGTCGGCATGGCGTGGTGGGACACCGTCCGCCAGCTCGAGTCGACCGCGCGCACGATGAACACCATGATGGATGGCCTCGGCGGCATGGTGAACCTCGACGACGAGGCGATCCCGGGCGTCGAGCTCAGCCTCGACGATGTGATGGGCTTCTGGAAGCTGATGTCGAACAAGGAGCTCGTGAAGCGCTGCTTCGGCGACTCCCTCCTCGACTTCACGGCGAGCGACGCGGGCTTCACCACCTCGTACCGCATGCTGCCTGGCGCGGCGGAGTGATGCGCCGTCAGCCGCGCGCCGCGTGAAGCCATGCGAGGGCTTCGGCGACATGCGTGCGGCCAAGCGTGCTGAAATCGTCATGACGCGCGAGCGGGACGCTGAGGAAGCGTCCCGTTCGCGCTTTTTCGGCGATCGCGCGCGCCTCCGAGAGCGGCGTCACGGGGTCGTCCTCGCCCGCGATCACTGCGAGCGGGCAGCGGAGGAGCGCGGCGGCCTCGCGCGAAGACCGTTCCGCCACGCCGAGCGCGCCGAGGACGGAGATCGCGGGGCCAAGCAGGGGGCGTCTCGGCATCGACCTGAGCTCGAGCCGCGCGCCGAGCGGCGTGCGGAGCCGCTCGTACGGCGCGAGCGCGACGACGCCGACGGTGCGGGACGCAAGCGCCTCGCGCGAGGCGGCGGTGATCGCGATGGTCGCACCGAGCGAGTGTCCGACGAGGAGAAGCGGCCCCTTGGTCGCCGTCTCCGCGAGGCTCTCGAGGAAGAGGTCCTCGTCCGCGCCGAGCCGCGTGCCGCGGCCGATGGCGTCGCCGTGGCCCGGGAGGTCGGGCAGAAGCACGCGCCGCACATGCGGGAGGATCGGCCCGAGCCGCGCCAGCGCGTCGTAGCGCGAGCGCGCAAAGCCATGGAGGACGATCGCAGTCGGTGCAGACGGGTCCTCGTCGCCAAGGTCGAAGACGGGGCACGATGCGCCGCGGAAGCCGTGGCTCCATTCGCGCACGGGAAGCCCCCAGGCAGCGGGGTCCGAAGGCGAGCCGCGCGAGAGCGCCCACGCGACCGTGCGCCGCTCAGGGCGGAGCGCCTCGCGGACGACGCCGGCGAGCGTGCCCGCGTAGACGAGCGCCGCCGATGAGCCGAGAAAGAGCGAGGCGCCTGCGATCGCCGAGGGATCCATGGGGCGGGAGGATACGCGTGCGCGATCCGCCGCGAGGGCCGTCTCCGCTACTCCGCCTCGAACATGCGCCGGTTGGTGCCGCCGTCGCCGACCGGCACCTCGAGATGGGCGAGACACTTCGGGCAGCGGCCCTCGTAGAAGAGGCCGTCGGGAGTCTTGTTGAGGCGCCCGTAGGTCAGGCAGCAGCGGAACCAGATCATCAGGAACGGCTTGCGCGGTCCCTTCTCAGGCGCGCGGTCGCCGGCCGAGTCCGCTCGGGCGGCAGGCTGCGCCGGCTCGGGGCGGCGGATCCCTGGAATGTCGACGATGTCGCGGGGTTCGCGCACGGAGAAATCGTCGGCATGGTTCGCCGAGCGACTTGAACGGAACTGCGATGGGCGAGCGCGAACGCGGGCGGAGCGGCCCGCGGCGCGTTCAGCCTTCCTTCTTCGGGGCTGCGGGGGCGGCAGGGGCCGCGGGAGCCGTGGGAACAGCGGGAGCAGCCGGCGCTTCAGGCGCCTTCGGGGCAGCGGGCGCGGCGGCCTTCACCATCGCGTCCGCCTCGTCCTTCGTGATGGCCTCGATCTTCTCCATCACGATGTCCTGCGTCGGCCAGTCCGCCATGCCGTTGCGCTGGCCGCGCGGCACGAGCGCGATCGCGTCGACCACCTCCATGCCGGCGATCACCTTGCCGAACACGGCGTAGCCCGCGCCGTCGCGGGGCTGGTCGAGGAAGCCGTTGTCCTTCAGGTTGATGAAGAACTGCGCCGTGGCGCTGTCGGGCTGGCGGCCGAGCCGCGCCATGGCGAGCGTGCCGCGCTTGTTCGAGAGCCCGTTCGTCCACTCGTTGCGGATGCCCGCGCGGGTCGGCTTCTGCTTCGAGTCGGTGCCGAAGCCGCCGCCCTGGACCATGAATCCCGGGATGACGCGGTGGAACACGGTGCCGTCGTAGAAGCCGTCCTTGGCGTAGGTGAGGAAGTTCTCGACGGAGATCGGCGCCTTGGCGCGGTCGAGCTCGACCACGATCGGGCCCTTGTTCGTGCGGATGACGGCGTAGTCCGTCGCGGGCGCGGCGGGCTCCGACGAGTTGGCGGGGGCGGCGGGCGCCGCGGGAACGGTCGCGGGCGTCTCTTGCGCGAGCGCGAGAGGTGCGATCGAGAGCGTGGCGGCGGCGAGAGAGGCGATCAGGCGCATGGTGGCTCCGTTGCGAGCGAGTGGGGGCGTGCGGGGCGTCTCGCGGCGTTTCGTGCTGCTGCGGACGCGGAGCGCGATGATAGCCGAACCCGCGGCTCTGCAACCGAAGGAGAGGCTGCGCGTACGGGTCGGCTCGCATAGCATCGCCGCTCTCGACCACGCGGTCACGGAAGGCCTCCGCACCATGGCGCACGCAGCAAACGCACCCGACACCTCCCGCGAGCAGGGCTCGACCTCAGACGATGCGGATCGCACGCTCCGTCGCTCCGACGACCTCGCGCCGTGGTGGCGTCGCGGCCTGGTGGGCGCGCTCCTCGACCTCTTCTCGAGCGTGAAGCTCGGCATCTGGCTGATGGCGCTCCTCTTCATCTACTCGTCCATCGGTTCGGCGGGCATCGTCTACCCCGAGACATGGAACATCCTCAAGGCGGAGAACTGGGCGCACGACCAGATCCGCCAGTGGCGCGGCCTCGAGATGACCGAGTTCGAGTGGTTCCACTGGTGGCCCTTCGACCTCATGATGATCCTGCTCTCGATCAACCTGGTCGTCACCACGCTGCGCCGGATTCCCTTCAAGCCCATCAACTACGGCGTGTGGATGATCCACTCGGGAATCATCGTCCTCATCATCGGCTCGCTCGTCTACTTCGGCACGAAGGTCGAGGGCGACACGCCCATCGCGCGGCGCAAGGTCGTCGCGCAGTACGAGGCGGTCGGCGCGGACGGCGCGAAGCGCATGGAGACGGTCGAGTTCCTGGCGACCCCGGGCGTGCGCGTCGAGCGCGGCAGCGGGGCGGAGCGCGTCCTGTTCGAGGTGACATCGATCGACCCCGACTGGGAGCTTCTCACGGGCGACGCGAAGGGCGAGCGCGCCTACAGCGTGAATGTCGCGGTCGACAAGGGAGGCAAGCGATTCGTGCGGCAGCTTCTCGCGGGCTATCCCGAGCTGACCGAGGACCTGATCTTCACCGCCGATCCGCAGCAGCCGCTGAAGCGCGCGGTCCGTGAGACGGGCAACGCGATCTACGACGACTCGCTCACGCTCGAGCTCGACTACGAGCCGCAGCAGTGGTTCTACCTGCGCAACGAGCTGGTGAAGTCGTGGGCGCTCTATGTGCGCAAGCCGGGCGACACGCAGTGGGTCGAGCGGCCGATCCGCGGCATGCCCATGTACAACGACTATGTCGCCGAGCCGTCGATGGTCTTCCAGTCGGCGGGAGACAGGGTGCTGCCTCGGTCGGGCCTCGACATCGCCGTTCCCGCGGAAAGCCCCGACGACCCGTTCGCGGATGTCGTCTTCGAGGTGAGCGGGTATCTCCGCTACGCGCTTCCGCGGAGCCGCTTCGTCGAGGGCGACGCCGCGGCGCCCCGGAACGCAGTGGCCTTCGTGACCGTCGCGAGCGAAGGCGGCCAGCGCGCCGACTACCGCCTCGTCGCCGCCGACCCCGAGCGCGCGTCCGCGGATGGCGGGCTCCTGCGCTTCGCCTCGATCACCGACGAGTCGCAGTTCGCTGCGTTCACGGCGCAGCCGACGATCGAGCTGCGCATCCCGTCGCAGGGCGTCGTCGTGCGCGAGGAGATCAAGGAGGTCGCGTCGGCGAACCCAGACGCGCCGTTCGTCGAGATCCGCGGCACGGAGCGCGACGGCAAGGCCGCCTACGCCTACCGCGTGATCACCGTGCGCGACCGCCTGCCCGTCGCGGGGCGCGAGGTGTCGCTCGCGATCCTCGAGCTCCGCACGCCGAAGGGCCTCTTCCGCCGCTGGGTCTTCGACGACGCGTCGCTCACGCGCGATGTGGTCGAGCCCGACGGGTCCGACGCGCACGGCCCGCCCGTCTTCGTCGACGACTCGATCGAGGCGACCTACACCGCCGGGAACGGCCTCTCGCTCGTCGCCATCGTGCACGGGCCCGAGGCGGGCCGCATGCGGCTCGTGTCGTCGATCGGACAGGAGACGCGCGTCACCGACATCCGCGAGCGCGAGACGACTCCGCTCGCGGGCGGCATCACCGTGCGCGTCGAGGACCTGATGGAGCGCGCGGTGCTCGAGGAGAAGCCGCTCGTCGTTCCAAAGGAGCAGCGCGAGCGCGACGCGATGGAGATCTTCTCGATGATCCGCCTCGCCGCGCCCGGCCGCGAGCCATCGTGGATTCCGTTCACGCGGTGGGCCTTCGAGAGCCGCGAGCGCTCCATCCGCCGCGCGCCCTACGAGCCGCGCATCGTGCGGCTCGCGGACGGCCGCGAGGTCGAGGTGCTCTTCTCGCGGCAGCGCATCCCGCTCGGCACGGAGATCGGGCTCGAGGAGTTCAGGCTGACCTCGCATGTCGGCGGCTTCACGGGCGCACAGGGGTCGATCCGCGACTACATGAGCCGCGTGCGCTTCCGCGACACCGCGGAGGGCGGCGTGCAGGAAGGCTGGAGCGAGGCGGAGAGCGTGAGCATGAACGCGCCGATCCTCCACAACGGCCTCTGGTTCTTCCAGGCGCAGTGGGACCCGCCCGACACGAACGCTCCCGAGGGCCAGCGGCCAAGCCTCGGCCTCAACTACACCGTGCTCGGCGTCGGCAACCGCAACGGCGTCTACACCCAGCTCCTCGGCTGCTGCATCGCCGTGGCGGGCATGGTCTACGCGTTCTATGTGAAGCCCGTCCTGAAGCGTCGCAGGCAGGAGGAAGTCCTCGCCGCGCTCGCGCGTTCGAAGTCAGGCGCCGCATCGGGCGCCTCCAAGGAAGGAAAGGCGTCGTGAACCCGATCACCCTTCGATCGATGCGCAGCGCGTGGCTCGCGGCGCTCGTCCTCGTCTCGGCGGCGCTCCTTGCGTTCCTGCCTGCGCAGCGCGCTGCGCACGCCCAGGACGCTGCGGGCGCGAAGACCTTCGCGGAATCCGTCGACCTCCGCCCGCTCGGCACGATCGCCGTCCAGAGCGACGGCCGCATCAAGAGCATGTCGAGCTTCGCGAACGAGATGATGGGCTATGTCTCGGGGCCGCGGAAGATCGCGGGCCAGACGCCGCTCTTCACCTACTTCGACATGCTGTTCCGCCCCGACGCCTATCGCGACGCGGACGCCATCTTCGTGAAGGGCTCTGGCCCGCGGAAGCGGATCGTCGACCGCGTGCTGACGATCGACGGCTCGCCCGAGATGCGCGAGCGCATGCGCGCGTTCGAGGAGAGCGGGCTCATCAGCGAGACGCTCCTCCTGAAGCCCGAGGTGGTCCAGCTCCTGCGCGAGATGCGGCAGGACCTCATCCGCACCGCCAAGGTCGTCGACGCGGTCGACTCGGCCATCACGGTGAAGAGCCCGCGGTTCCTGCTCTCGAAGCTGCGCATCGTTCCGCGGGGCGACGGCGATCTCGAGCAGCAGTGGCACGGCATCGACTCCGTGATGTTCGCAGACGGCGAAGTGCCGCTGCCCGGCTCGATGCTCCTTCAGGCAGAGAAGGGGCCCGCTCCCGCGGACCTCACGCCCGAGCAGCTCGCCTCGGTCGCCGACCCGTGGCGTGCGTTCGTGGCGGCGTGGCTTCGCGTCGACGCCGAGGGCGTGAACAAGGCCGTCGCAGACCTCGCGGCGGCGCTTCCCGCGATCGACCCCGCGAACTATCCCGACCAGAACCGCCTGTCGTGGGAGTACTGGTACTTCGCGAACGGCCACATGACGAAGGTCTGGCTCGTCTATCTCGCTGCGTCGGTGCTTCTCCTCATGGCGTTCGTGTGGAAGTGGCCGAAGGCGAAGATCCTCGGCTTCGGCGTGTTCGGGCTCGCGGTGCTGCTCCACACGGCCGCCGTCATGCTGCGCTGGTACATCGCCGACCGCTGGCCGAACTCGAACATGTTCGAGGCGGTCACCACCGCCGCGTGGATGGGCGCGCTCGGCGCGGTCTTCATCGAGTGGTGGACGCGCCGCACCGCGATGTCTGGCCTCTTCGCGCTCGGTGGCGCGATCTCGGGCATGGTCGCGCTGATGGCGGCCTACTTCCTGCCCGTCCAGCTCAACCCGAACATCACGAACATGATGCCCGTGCTCCACGACATGTGGCTCTACATCCACACGAATGTCATCATCTTCAGCTATGTGCTGATCTTCATGGCGGCCGTGTCGGCGGGGCTCTACATCGCGTACCGCACCTTCGGGGGCGCGCCCACCTACGCCAAGGTCGGCGGCGCAGCGAGCCTCATCGTGGCAGGGCCGAACGGCGAGCAGCGCATGGTCGACGGCCGCGCCGGGATCGGCGAGATCCTCGACGGCGTCACGATGGTGCTCATGGAGGTCTCGTTCGTGCTTCTCTGGGCAGGCATCGTGATGGGCGCCATCTGGGCCGACCACTCCTGGGGCCGTCCGTGGGGCTGGGACCCCAAGGAAGTCTTCGCGCTGAACACCTTCCTCGTCTTCGCGGTCCTCGTCCATGTGCGCCTCAAGGCCAAGGACAAGGGCATGTGGACGGCGTGGCTCGCCGTGATCGGCGCGGCGGTGATGCTCTTCAACTGGATCGTGATCAACTTCGTGATCACGGGGCTGCACTCGTACGCCTGAGCTGCGGTGAAGCAGCGCGGCAGGGACGGGCGTCTGCGGGCCGCGGCTTTGGGTTAGACTCCGCGCTCCCAGAGGAGCACGGCCATGTCAAGCTTCGCCATCGAGTCCGTCCACGCACGCCAGATCCTTGATTCCCGCGGCAACCCGACCCTCGAGGCAGAGGTCGTGCTCGAGAACGGCATGGGCGGCCGCGCGGCGGTGCCCTCGGGCGCGTCGACGGGCGAGCACGAGGCGGTCGAGCTGCGCGACGGCGACAAGAGCCGCTGGCTCGGGAAGGGCGTCACGAAGGCGGTCGACCATGTGAATGACGAGATCGCGCCGGCCGTGTTCGGCCTCGACGCGACCGACCAGGAGGGGATCGACACGGTCCTCCTCGAGCTCGACGGCACGGAGAACAAGTCGCGCCTCGGCGCGAATGCCACGCTGGCCGTGTCGATGGCGGTCGCGCACGCGGCGGCCGCGGCCACGCGACAGCCGCTCTACCGCTACCTCGGAGGTGTCGCTGCGAAGACGCTGCCCGGTCCGATGATGAACATCCTGAACGGTGGCAAGCACGCGGAC
>CAYMSD010000075.1:0-17673 GCA_964393015.1 uncultured Klebsiella sp. | reverse complement strand
TGGACAGGTGTCCGAGCGGTTGAAGGAGCAGCATTGGAAATGCTGTATACGGCTTACGCCGTATCGGGAGTTCGAATCTCCCCCTGTCCGCTTCAAGCCGCGGCTTGACCCGCTTTGCGGGGCAAGCCGCGGTTTTTGCGTCCATGAGATCTGCGCGGCGAGCAATCCGACGCGACGGCTCAGGTGCGCCGCACGCGCTCGAGGATCTTCCCGGCCTCCGCGTCCCAACCACGATTCGCGGCCGGACTCGCCGGCGACGGGTGCAGCATCGTCACGATGTCCGGCGCGCCTTCGCCAAGCGCGCGTTCCGCGCACTTCGACGCGAAACCGCCGACCCCGACGATCACCCGTGGCTCGAGTGCGTCGACCATGGCGCGCAGCGCGGCATCGCACGCCGACTCGATCGCCTCGCGTTCCGAACGCACGAGCTTGTCAGGCGTGATGTTCGCCCCGCTCTCCGCCATGAAGGCGAGCGGGCACCAGTTCCACACGAATCCATGCGCGAAGAACCGCTCGGCCGAGCCGAACTCGCGCGCCATGAGCCCCCAGAACCGCCGGCCGCTCACTTCGCTCCGCGGGCAGTCGAAGCCCTCGATCCGCCGCTTCGGATGCATCGCCTTCGGCGCGCGCACGCGCTCCTCGATCCCGAGAAACCCGCGCACGGCCGCGATCTCCCCGAACGGCACGCCCGTCTGCGCCATGCCGAAGGGTCCCGGGTTCATGCCGAGGTAGAGCGCGTCGATTCCGCGCCTCGCGTGCGCGAGATACCGCTCGTGCGGCGCACGCGCATACTCGAGCGGGTTGTAGACGAACGCCACCGGCGACGCGAACTCGAGCACACCGACCTTGCGCGACAGCGATCGCGAGATGCGCGTCACGGCCTCGGCTGGACTCTTCTGCGCGGCCATCCGTCAGCCCGGCGCCTTCGTCTTGTGCACCGCGAGCGTGGCGAGGCACGGGCACGCACGCGAGTCGAGGATCTCGACGCGCAGGTGCGTCGCCCTCGTCTCGGGCACGCGCACGATGCGCTTGTGGCCGATCGTGGTTCCCTCCGCGATCACGGTCCAGCCGCGGTGGTTGTCGTCGGGCGTGGCCGGGACGCTGATGCGGAACTTCCGCACGCGCTGGCCGAGCCATGTCGGTTCCGCAAGCACCACGCGGTCGAACGCCTGCGCGGCGTCGAGTTCGACCTCGATCGCCGCGGCCGTCGTGCCGTCCTCCGTCGCCCAGAAGGTCCTGGGGTCGCCATCGACCGCCCTGTCGGTGCCGAACTCGAGCGCGCGCGGGTTCTCGAACGCGCCGCTCGGCACGAAGCCGCGCATGTTGTCTCCCGCCGTCGTGCGGCCGCGCGCAAGGTCGGTGCCGTCCCCGTAGGTGGCGTCGATGAGCTTGCGCAGCCCGAGCACGGCCGCGACATCGTTCTCGTGGATCAGCCCGCGGCGATCGATGGGAAAGTTCAGGTGGAAGTTCGCGTTGTGCCCGACGCTGCGTTCCCAGAGATCGAAGAGCTGCGCAGGCGACTTCACCTTGTCGTCCTGATCCGCGTGGTAAAACCAGCCTGGCCGAATCGACACATCGGCCTCCGCGGGAATCCACGACTCGCCGTGCTCGTCGCCTTCGGTCAGCGACTTGATCGGCGGTGGGTTGTCGTTGCCGATTCCGTGCCCCTCCGCCTTGAGCATCGACCAGTTCGTCTCCCCCGCCCAGCCCTGCTCGTTGCCGACCCAGCGGATGTCGGGGCCGATGTCGCTGAAGATCACCGCATCGGGCTGCAGCTCGCGCACGACCGCATGGAAACTCGGGAAGTCGTAGACCTGGCGCTTTCCATTCGGCCCCTCGCCGCACGCGCCGTCGAACCACACCTCGAACACGGGCCCGTAGTTCGTCAGCACCTCGCGCAGCTGCGCGCGGAAGTACTCGTTGTACTCCTCGCCGGTGCCGTACTTCGGGTTGTTGCGGTCCCATGGAGAGAGATAGACGCCGAACTTGAGCCCGCCCTCGCGGCACGCGTCGCTCAGCTCGCGCAGCACATCGCCATTGCCGCCCTTCCACGGGCTCGACGCGACCGAGTGCGTGCTGAGCTTCGTCGGCCAGTTGCAGAAGCCGTCGTGGTGCTTCGCCGTGATGACGACGCCCTTCATGCCGGCGTCCTTCATCACCTTCACCCACTGACGCGCATCGAGCGCGGTCGGGTTGAAGACGGTGGCGGGCTCGTCGCCATGCCCCCACTCGACGCCCGTGAAGGTGTTCGGGCCGAAGTGGATGAAGCCCGTGAACTCGAGGTCCTTCCACGCGAGCTGCCGCGCGGTGGGCAGCGGCCCGATCGGCTCGGGCGGAGGCACGGCAGACGCGTGGTTCGGGGTGGCGGACATCGAGAAGGCTGCCGAGAGCGCAAGGGCGAGCATGGAGCGCGATTACAGCCGATTTTCCGACGGGGCGTGGCCGCCGCGCCGCGCGTCGAGGCGCGGATAACCTCGGTTGCGCATGCGTCGACGGGGTGCGATCGCGCATCGCTTGTGCTAGACTTCGCGACCCACTCGGGCTGTAGCGCAGCTTGGTTAGCGCGTTTGACTGGGGGTCAAAAGGTCGTGGGTTCGAATCCCGCCAGCCCGACTTGCCTGAGAGCGCGGGAATCATCGGTGAAATCCGATGGTTCCCCGCTCTACCGATCCGCCGTGGATCGAGCAGACATCACGCATTCCGTGTAGGCGATGCGTGTAGCCGGCCCTCGGGGCCGCGGAGTCGCTGCTCTCGGTGGGCCGCATCTGCCGCACGGGCGTGAACCGCATGGTTCGGCGCACGGCCGCGATGTTCAAGTGGGCGTCGCGCTCGGGCTCTCCGCTGGCACGCTGATCGCCGTCTTTCCCGCTGTGAACGGCTCCTTCTTCCTGCCGACCTACGGCACGATCATCGCTGCGATCGCGTTCGACAGGACGGGCACGACGCGCATCGGAAGGTATGTGCTCAACCACTCGTTCATGGTGCCCGGGCTCGTCACGGCCGCGGCATCGCTTGGAATCGGCTGGCTGCTCGTGTCGGTGATCTTCTGACGGCGGATCCCGGGCGCCGCATCCGCGAGGTCACGGTCCGCACGGCCCCCACTCGGACAGCAGCTGCGAGAGGTCCGGCGCATCGACGACGCCGTTTCCGTTGAGATCGGCTGCACCCGCCGAACCCCACGCCGAAAGCAGTTCCGCGAGATCCACTGCATCGACCGCGCCATCGCCCGAGAGATCGCTTGCGCGCCCGATCCGGAGCGAAGTGATCTCGGTCCGCCACCCGCTCGAGACCTGAACCTCGCCGATCACCCAGAAGGTCCGGCCATCGATGGGATCGACGGTTGCCGCAAAGTAGTCGCCCCAGCGATTGTTGGCTCCGGCCGGGCTGGTCGTGCTCGATGCGATCACGCTCGATGCGCCGAGCGTGCCGGGCGGGTCGCACGGCAGGCGGCCGGCGACCTCGAGGAGCGGATGCAGGGTCGGCGAGGACCGACCGTACACGATCGCCATCGAGCCACCGTCGTTCACCGCGATGGCAGGGAAGAAGGTGTGCGCGTTGCCGTTCGCGGCGATGCGCCCCGACTGCGCGAGCGTCGGTGCCTCGCCCGAGACATCGATCTCGTACCACACGGCGCCCGCCGGACCATTCGCGACAAGCGCGGCGTGGTTGGCGACGAAGATGCGTCCGTTCCGCACCGCTGCGTTGAACACGCGGCGATCGACGATGGAGAGCGAGCCGTTCGGCGTGGGCGCGGGCTGGAACTGCGCCATCAACGGCACCGGGCAGGTCGACTTGACGAGCGTCGGCGCTGTAAGCGGATTCGTCACGCGGGCGATCGAGAGCGTGCTGTCGCTCGCGACGCGGAGGAGATGGGCGGGATCCGTCTCCGTGCGCGACGATCCGACCTGCCAGGACGATCCCGAGTCGACGACATCGCGCCATACCGCCGTGCCGCCCGACATCGCCCCAGGCTTCTCGAAGACACGCACCAGGCTGCCGCCGAAGCCAAGGCACTCCGAAGGACCCGCGAGCTTGAACAGGTTCCCCGTCACATACCACGCCTGTCCGTCGTACCCGAACCCGGGATAGTCGATCCAGTAGAGGCATCCGGGCGCGACCTCGACGACCGCCGGGGTGCGGTACTTGAACCACACGCCGTTCGGATCGTCGTCGTCCGAGACCGCGAAGGTGATCCATGCCTCGGTCGTCGCCGAGTAGATCTCGAGCGCGAGGACCACGAATCGGCCGGTGTGCTCGTCATAGAAGCACTTCGGATCGAAGGTGAAGCTTCCACCACCGACCTCCTCGAAGAAGCCGGGGTTTCCGCTCGAATCGAGGAAGTTCTCGAACTGCACCGTTCCGTCCTTCCCATACCACGCCACCTTCATGTTCACCGTCGCGAGAATGTGCGAAGGCCCGACGGCAAGATACGGATCAGGCGGCGCCCAGCCCGTGGCGCTGATGGCGGGAAACGCCGGATCGACATCGTTGCGCCGCGCCGTTCCCTGCATGCCGTAGGTCAGGTTGTTGGGCGGCCCCTTGGCGATCGACGGTCGCTTGTGCGGTGGGAGCAGGCTGCCCAGCCGACGCTCGGGGACCTCGAAGGTGCGGCGGTCGATCTGCCTCTCGACCGTGCGCGAATCGAAGATCGTGGCCTCGGCCGCTCCTCGAACGGCCGGACCGCCGCTTGCGATCCTGATCGGCGGCGGAATGGTCGCAGGATCGCGGCCCGACTCGGGCGGCGTGCCTGCCGCCGTCGCCGGCATGGCGGGAGCGACTTCGCCGCTATCGCCGGATTGCCGCGCGGTGCATGACGAGAACGCGAGTACGAGCGCCGAGAGAAGCCCGAGTTGAGCGGGGACGCAGGTCCATGAACGACGAAGAGGACGAGTGAACACGGCGGGCGCTCCCTGCATGGTTGTCTGGGCCGGCAGGACATACGCACGAGACCCGCGCGGATTGTCTTCAGGATGCAGGTCCTCGAGTGGCCAGGAATCCATCGGGGCGCGGGAGCCGCCACGGCGCAAGGCGTGACTCGATCCCCGCGCCTTCCCCCCGAGGCTGCCGCCGCGTCGACGTTTCTCACGGACTCCCCTCGACTCACGACCTGCGCGGGCGGATCGTCCTCACCATCGGCCGCTCGCGGATCTGCGTGGCCTCGGAAACGCGCGCGGCTGCGCCTGTCGACGCCGCGATCGCGTCGCTGAGCGCGAGCGCGCGATGGTCTGCGTCGTCGATCCTGCTGAAGAGGAAGACGCCGAGCGGCTCGTCGAAGGCGCGGTCGCGCCATTGCTCTGCGGAGTCCATGCTGTCGCGGACGATCGTGGTCGCGCGCCAGCGGTGCGCCGCGCGGACGGCGCTCCGGCGCGTCTCGTTCGACGCCGCGAGCACCGCCCGAAGCGCCGCCTCTGTGACGGGGTCGACCTCGCCTCGCTCCACCACCGTCTCGACGCGCCCGATCGCGGGCAAGCGCGGGGTTCGAAGCCCGGGCTGCTCGAGCGCGCGCCAGCAGCGCTCGTAGGCCAGCGCGACCTGCGGCGCGAGCACCTGCGCGAGGTCGTCGACCAGCGCGAAGCGGAGCGCGACGGCCTCGCGGGACGCGAGCGTCGGCCGCCACGGCGACTCGCCGAGCGCGCTTCGCCGTTGGCCGCGCACGAGCGCATCGACGAATCCACGGAGGTTGTCGAGCATCGCGGCGCGCGTCGCCTGCGCCGAAGCGACGAGCTCATCGCTGCGCGCGGCGATGAGCGCGAGCGCAGCCGCGCGGTCCGCATCGGACGCCTCCATCAGGCGCGCGACGGCGAACGGGTTCGAATAGCACTCGACGGTGACGCCCGCGAAGCCCTCGAGCTCGCGTCGGCCCGCCGCCTGCCCGAGACCGCGGGATCCGATGTGGGCGAGCAGCTCGAGCTCGACCGCGGCCTCGACGAGGGCAGGATGATCGCGCGTGATTCCACCGAGGCGCGCAGCCTCTTCCAGCGCACGCGCGTTGGCGGCACGATGGAGCGAGAGCGTCGACGCGGCCGATGCGCGGATCACCCGCATGGCCGCGTCGACGGCGCGGCGGCGCACCGTGTCGTCCGCCATGCCGCCCTCGCCGCGGTCGAGGCCGCGCAGGGCTGCGGCGATTCGCGCGGCCTCGGCGCGCAGTGCGGCGGCAAGCGCATCCGTCTCGCGCACGACAAGCGCGTCCAGTTCGGCCTGCTTCGCGTCGTCGAGATCAAGGCCATGGGCGAGCTCGCGAAGGACGCGTGGCGAGAGCGCCGTTCCGAGGAACGCCAGCTGCTCCGCGCTCCCGATCGCCTCGACAAGCGACGGGGCCGCATCCGCAGGGCCTTCGTCGACGATGCCGCGCGCGTCCTCCGCGAAGATGCCCTCGACCGCCGCGTCTTCGCCCGCATAGCCGAGGTCGACGAGCACCGCAGCCCAGAAGAGGCGCCCCGCGAGTTGCTGACCAAGCTTGTCCCCCGCGCTCGCGAGGATCTTCCCCGGCATCTGCGAGAGCTCGCGGTAGGCCTCGCGGCGCACGCCCCCGTCGGCGGAGCGGAGCTGCGCGCGCCGCTCGCGCTGGAGCGCGAGCCCGCGCTCGAGCTCCGCGCGGAACGCCTCGAGCCGCGCGTCGTCGCCAGGGTGCGCGGCGCGAATCGCACGCTCCGCGAGCCTGCCGTACATCGCCATCGAGCGCGCGGTCGACATCCCCTCGTGGAGATCCGCCTCGAGCCGCTCGAGGAACTCCGCACGAACGGCCTCATCCGAGATGACCGCTGCAAACGCATCGCCGACCGAGAGAAGCGTGAGGCGAAGCGACTCGGTGGTCTCGGCGCGCTCTTCGCGCATGGCGAAGACCCGAGCCTCCAACGCCTCCTGCGCGACCTCGACGCGCGCGCCCTCGGGCTTCCCCGTCTCCGCACGCTCGCGCGCGCGGGCGGCCGCAAGCGATTCGTCGAGCGCGCCGAAGTCCTCCGTCCATGCGATGTAGCCCGCATAGCGCCGCTCGGAGAGCCGACGCGCCTCGCGCGTGATCCGCGCATATCCGTCGATCGCCGCTGCGCACAGCGCGTCGTCGCCCTCGTGCACGCCGACGCGCGCGAGAACCTCGAGGGGTCCGGGCACGGGCCGCGCGTGGCCCGCCCAGATCGCCGTTGCGCGCGCGCACTCGACGCGCGCGGCGAGCAACGCGATGAAGCGGTCCGCCGCAGGCGGAAGCTCCGCATCGATCCGTGCGACGAGGTCGCGCTCGGCCGTCGCAAGCTCCGCGTCGATCGCGCGCTGTCGCGCGCGCCACGCCGTCGCGGCGCCTGGCTCGGGCGGGTTCGCGCTCTGGTCCGCGGCGCTCGCCTCGCGTGCGAGCGCGTTCCATCGCGTGCGCACGATGGTCTCGACCTCGCCGTCGTACGCGGCATACGCCGCATCGATCGCAGTCCACCACGAGGGGTCGAAGCCTGGCGTCCACTGCGCCGTGTCGCGGACGAGCGCGAAGCGCGCGGGCTGCGCGATGCGCTCGAACTCGCCTGTCTCGCGTCCGCAGCCGGCGGTCGAGAGCATCGCGACGAGCAGGAGACCGAGGAACGCGGTCAGGCGCACGCACGGAGCGTAGCCGAACCGCATGCATGCGCCTCCGCGCGCGGTGCCTCACACCACGATATTGACCATGCGGCCGGGCACCACGACGATCTTCCTGACCGGTCGGCCGGCGATCGCGGCGACGACATCGGCGTGCGCGAGCGCGAGCGCCTCGACTGCGGCTGCATCGGCCTTCGCAGGCACCATGAGGCGCGCCTTGATCTTGCCCTGGATCTGGACGGGCATCTCGACCTCGTCGTCGACGAGCATCGCTGGGTCGATCGTTGGCCACGGCTCGTTCGCGAGGCTCACGCGCATGCCCTCGTGGGTCGTGCTCGAGATCCCGAGCTTGGCGCCGATTTCGTCCGCGATGTGCGGCGCGAACGGCCAGAGGATCGTCGCGAAGCGCGCGAGCTGGTCGCGCGTCAGGCCGCCCTGCGTCGGGTCGGTGAGCGACTGGGGACGCGTCGCGGCGTTCACGAACTCGATCATCGCCGCGATCGCGGTGTTGAACGACAGCTTCTCGATGTCGTCCGCGACCTTGTGGATCGTGCGGTGGAGCAGCTTCTCGATCTTCGCGTCGGCGTTCGCGGCCAGCAGGAGCTCGCCGGTCTTCTCGTCGACCGCGAGGCGCCACGCGCGCTGCAGGAACCGGAACACGCCGACGATGTCGCGCGTGTTCCACGGCTTCGACGCCTCGAGCGGGCCCATGTACATCTCGTAGAGGCGGAAGGTGTCGGCGCCGTAGTCGGCGATCACATCATCGGGGTTGATGACATTCTTCAGCGACTTCGACATCTTGGCGACGATCTGCGCGACCCTCTGTCCGGTCGCGGTCTCGACGAACTCGCCTTCGGTCACCTCGCTCACCTGGTCGACGGGCACGAGCGACTTGTCGGCGCGCTGGAACGCGTAGCTCGTGATCATGCCTTGGTGGAAGAGCTTGCCGAACGGCTCGGGCGTCGACACATGGCCGAGGTCGAAGAGGATCTTGTGCCAGAAGCGCGCGTAGAGGCAGTGGAGCACGGCGTGCTCGCTGCCGCCGACATAGAGATCGACGCCGCCGGTGTGGCAGGTCGCGGGGTCGTATGCGGTCGGGGCACCAGCCGCTGCGGCCGACTTCTTGCGCGACAGCATCCAGTACCGCTCGGCCTCGGGCGAGACGAAGTGCGCGCCGTCCTTGGGTGAACAGTAGCGCAGGTAGTACCAGCAGCTGCCGGCCCAGCCGGGCATCGTGTTCGTCTCGCGAACGACAGGAGTGTTCGGCGCGAGAAGCGCGGGGTCGACGCCCGCGGCGCCTGCGGTCGTGTGCGTCCACTCGCGCGCCTTCGCGAGCGGCGGCTGCGGCGTGTCGCTTTCGATCGGCGAATAGTCGGCGAGCGGCGGCAGCACGAGCGGCAGTTGCGACGGCGAGACGGGATAGTGGTTGCCGTCGGCGTCGTAGACGATCGGGAACGGCTCGCCCCAGTAGCGCTGGCGGCTGAAGAGCCAGTCGCGCAGGCGGTAGTTCACGCGGCGCGCGCCGATCCCCTGCTTCTCGAGCCACGCGATGATCGCCCTCTTCGCCTCGGCGGTCGCGAGGCCGTCGATCGAGAGCGTGTTCGGATTCGCGCTGTTCACGGCGCGGCCTTCGCCCGCGGTCGCAGCCTCGCCTGTGAAAGGCGTGCCGTCGATCTCGACGACCTGCTGAATCGTGAGGCCAAACGCCTTCGCGAACTCGAAGTCGCGCTCGTCGTGCGCGGGCACGGCCATGATGGCGCCGGTGCCGTAGCCCATCAGCACATAGTCGGCGGTCCACACGGGAATGCGCGCGCCGGTCGCGGGGTTGATCGCGAAGAGGCCGGTCGCGCAGCCGGTCTTCTCCTTCGAGGCCTGGCGGTCGATGTCGGAGCGGTTCTTCGCCCACGCGACATATTCCGCGAGCTTCGTGTTCGACGGGTCGCGCGCGATCGCCTGCGCGACGAGCGCGTGCTCGGGCGCGACGACCATGTAGGTCGCGCCGAAGATCGTGTCGGGGCGCGTGGTGAAGACGGTGAGCGCGTCGGCGGCGCCGCCGTCGATTGCGAAGCGGATCTCCGCGCCTTCGCTGCGGCCGATCCACTCGGTCTGGAGCGTGCGCGTCATGTCGGGCCAGTCGACGAACGCGAGGTCCTCGAGCAGGCGGTCGGCGTAGGCCGTGATGCGGAACATCCACTGCTTGAGCGGCATGCGCAGCACGGGGAAACCACCGCGTTCGCTGCGGCCGTCGATCACTTCCTCGTTCGCAAGCACCGTGCCGAGCTTCGGGCACCAGTTCACGGTCTGCGTGCCGAGGTAGGCGAGGCGGAAGGTGTCGAGATGCGCCTGCTGCTCGCGCTTCGTGCACGACGACCACTTCTTCGTGCCGCCGCCGTCGACGGGGATCGCGGCGTCCTCGCGCGCAAGCTTCGCCTCGAGTTCGCCGATCGGGCGCGCTTTCTTCACAGATGGATCGAACCAAGACGAGTACGCCTGCAGCCAGATCCACTGCGTCCACTTGTAGTAGTCGGGATCGATGGTGGCGAACTCGCGCGACCAGTCGTACATGAAGCCGAAGCGGCGCAGCTGGCGGCGGAAATTGTCGATCGCCTTCTTCGTCGTGACTTCAGGATGCACGCCCGTCTGAATCGCGTACTGCTCGGCGGGCAGGCCGAACGCGTCCCAGCCCATCGGGTGCAGGACATTGAAGCCCTTCAGGCGCTTGTAGCGGCAGAGGATGTCG
The DNA here is from genome assembly GCA_964393015.1 of uncultured Klebsiella sp. GTDB lineage: Bacteria > Planctomycetota > Phycisphaerae > Phycisphaerales > SM1A02 > QWPT01. The sequence continues at coordinate 7,370 of CAYMSD010000075.1, read as the reverse complement.
GTGGCCGTGTAGCCCTCGGGGTGGCCGACATGGAGGCCGGCGCCCGACGGGTACGGGAACATGTCGAGGCAGTAGAACTTGGGCTTCGAGGCGTCGAAACCGGGTTCGCCTGGGTTCGGCTGGCGGAAGCCGTAGCCCTTGCCGTCGGGCCACGCGAGCGATGCCTGCCAGCGCTCCTCGAGCGCATTGGCGTAGGCCGCGCTGTAGCGGTGCTGGAGTTCGTTCGCTTCCTGGGTGTGCTGGGCCGACATAAGGGGCGGATTGTAAGGCCGATGCAGTCCGCTGCGATCCACTCGGGAAGTGGACGCGCCGCATCACCTCGAGCGCCGGACGCAGCCCATCGGTCGTCGCGCTACTTCGGCGGGTACAGGTAAGGGGAGCCCTCCCCTTTGAACACAGCCTCGAAACGGGGGTCGATCGCCAGGTAGAAGTCGCGTACGACCGTGGCTTTTCGTACGACCAGCGAGTCCGCTGCGAAGAGGCGCAGGAGTCGGGGTGGGCGGACGAAGAGCTCCGCCGCGTACGAGTTGAAGTCCTGCTCGAGATCTCGCATCGCCCACGGCTTCAGGAACCCGACCTCGAGAAAGCCGAGGCTTGCCTCGCCCTCCGCACGCCGCCAGGGAGGAATCGTCTCGACGCCCTCCCGCTCGTATTCGTAGACGAACCCAGGTGGAAGCGCCGCCCTGAATCGATTTCGGTCGAAACGGCCGGGGTGCCGCTCGAGCAGCAGGCTCGAGATCTCATGGTGAAGAATCTGCACCACATGCTGATCCGTCGGGCGCCCGTCATCCTGATTACCGACGGCGATGAAGACCATCCCGAGGAAGTAGGCCCCGCCGCCCTTGCGTCCTGTCTGCGAGAGGGTTCCGACGACAAGTACATGCCGAAGGACACCCTCGAGCGTTCCTGCGGGGTACCGCGCGAGCTCCACCTCGATGATGTGGCGAATCCGCTCGCGCGATCCTCTGCTCATGCGGGGAGCGGTGAACTCGAGGTACTCGGGGGTGTCGGGCGTCGATGAGATCGGCAGTCGAAACGGTAGGAACCCGTTGAGGAACTCGATCGGTATGTCAAGCGCCGTGGGCGAGACCGCACCCGAAGCCGAGGCGGATTCCTCGGCTGCAACGCCCGCGCTGTTTCCAACGCTCGTTGGCTCCAAGCCTCTCGGCCACACGATGGCGTCCGCCCCGCCCGAGACATCCCCGGGCAAGGCGGTGATTGCGAGTAGCGCGAGGCACGGAAGGAGAAGAAGAGACCTCATGTGTGGATGCCTTCCCATGACGATCACGGAGCGGGCGGAGCCGCGGCGCGGTCCCGGCAGGAACGGTCCTGAGAAAGTCGGTGCCTGGCACGTGCCAGGAGGTGTCAGGCACCAGACGGCACGTGCCGGGCACTGCGCCGGTTCCCGTCCATGACAGACAATCCGACCGGCCACAGCGCGGAATCGCACGCGAGCGTCACTTGCGACACGAGGTGCCTGGCACGTGCCGGGAGGTGCCAGGCACCAGACGGCACGTACCTGGCACCGTTTCAGCATTCCTTGATCGCTCGCGGCTGCGGCCGCTCGCTTCGGTGCTCCCATCGCCAAGGGCCGCCGTCGCAAGCGGCGGCGGTATCGATCCGTTTCGTCTCAGCGCGCCGCGATTCACTCGCGGCGAGGCTGGCCAGAGGGAGCGGCCGCAGCCGCGACCGCTCAAACTTCGGGAACCTGTGCCGGGATCTTGCCGCCCTTCGAGCGGTCGAAGTGCTGGAGGTGCTTCAGCGTCTCGCCCACGAGGTAGAACGAGCCCGTCACGCAGACGAGGTCCTCGCGGCTCACCGCGCGCGTCGCCATCTCGAGCGCCTCGGGCAGCGTCTTCGCCACCTGGCTCATCTTGCCCGAGCGCTCGTTGAAGAGCTTCTGCAGGTCCTCGGGATCGGCCGCGCGCGGATTGCCTGCGGCGCGCGTGAAGATCACCTTGTCCGCGCCGAGGTTCACCTTGTCGATGAGCGCGGGCACATCCTTGTCGCTGCAGCATCCGAAGACGCAGATCATCGAGTCGTACGGCAGGTGCGCGCCCACGCAGCGCATGAGGGCGCCCACGGCCGCGGGGTTGTGCGCGCCGTCGACGAGGACGCGCGGACGGTCCCACACGAGCTGCATGCGGCACCTTCGTCGCGGCGAGGCCAGCCGTGATCTTGTCCTCGGGGCAGTCGAAGCCGACCGTCTTGAGGTGGTCGACGACCGCGAGCGCGAGGCCGCAGTTCGACGCCATGTGCTCGCCCGGGAGCGGGACGGGAAGGTGCTCGAGGCGCGAGGTCTTCGTGTAGAGGCACACGCGCGTGTGCGGGCCGAGGTCGTCGGTCACGCAGAAGCGCGCGGAGTAGTCGATGTCCTTGTTCACGATCTTCAGCGGCGCGCCCGCGCGCTCGGCCGCCTCGGCCATGGCGCGCTCGACGGCGGGATCGCTCTCGAAGATGAACGCCGGCACATCGCGCTTGAAGATGCCCGCCTTCTCTCGCGCGATCTCCTCGAGGGTGTTTCCGAGGAGATTCATGTGGTCGTAGTCGATCGAGGTGACCACGCACGCCTCGGGGCGGATCACATTGGTCGAGTCGAGCCGGCCGCCGAGCCCGACCTCGATCACGGCGATGTCGACCGCCTGCTCGGCGAAGTGCTTGAGGCAGACGGCGGTCATCGCCTCGAAGAAGGTCGGCTCGACGCCCGCCTTCTCGGCGGCCTTGGCGACGCGCTTCATGAGGTCGGTGAACACGGGCTTCTCGATGACCTGCCCGTTGATCAGGATCCGCTCGCGGAGGTCGACGAGATGGGGGCTCGTGTAGATGCCCACGGTGTAGCCGCAGGCCTGCAGCATCGACCCGATCATGTGCACGGTCGAGCCCTTGCCGTTGGTGCCGGCGACATGCACGGTCCGGATCTGCCTGTGCGGGTCCCCCAGCTTCGCGAGGAGCTGCTCCATGCGGTCGAGCTTGAAGGTGGTCTCGTTGTACTTCACCGTCCGCATGCGCTCGAAGTCGGTGCGCTCGAGGAGGTAGCGCACGGCGGCGCTGTAGCCGTTGATGTCGCCCGAACCCTTCGGAGCGCGCCCGTCGGTCGACCTGCTGGCCCGCATCTCGAGCGGACGCACCGTCGCGACCTCGGCAGGCCGCGTGGCGCGGAGGCCGAGCTGTCGGGCGGGCGGCTGGTCGAGCGCCTGGCGCGGCGTGGCGGATGCGATCGCGCGGCGCGTCGCCTCGGACATGCCGCCCGTGGCCGCCCCGGCGGGGGGCTGTGCCTCGACCTCGGGCTTCCGGCCCTTCGCGACGCGTGCGGGCTTCGCTGCGGCAGACGGCTTCGCCGAGGACGGGGCGGCCGCAGGGGTCTTCGCAGGCTTCGCGGAGGACTTCGGGGATGCGGCTGCGGGCGCCCTCTCCTTCGTGACGGACGCGGCCTTCGCGGCGGGCACCGGCGCAGACTTCCCGACCTTGATCGCGCCATGCGGCTCGATCTTGGGCAGGCGCGAGGGAGTGCGGGCCGTGCGCTCGGCGGCCGCATCGGCCGCCGCGCGCGCCCGCGAGACGCCCTTCGCCGTGCTCGAACGCTTCTTGCCCAATGCTTCCGAACCGTTGACGCGGCGCGAATCGCGCGCGGGAGTGCCCTTCGACATAGAGGGCGGAGGATAGCGAAACACACGCGCACACGCAAATAGTTCGTTGTAAGTGCCTGCGCAGCATGGTCTTACGGAGAGAGCGCGCGCCCGCGCCGCCCTCCGACGCGATCGGCCGCGCTCCCGTACCTTCCGCACATGGAACGAACGCTCCGCAAGCAGTCCCTCGCGCTCGAGAGCTGGCGCGCCCTCCGCATCCTCAGCGAGTTCGTCGACGGCGTCGAGACGATGTCCCGCTATCCATCGGGGGTCGCTGTCTTCGGATCCGCGCGGCTCAAGCCCGAGCACCCGTCGTACCTGCAGGCGGAACGCTGCGGAAAGCTCCTCGCGGAGAAGGGCTTCAGCGTCATCACGGGCGGCGGACCCGGGATCATGGAGGCCGCGAACAAGGGCGCGAAGGCCGCGGGTGGGACGAGCATCGGCCTCAACATCGTGCTGCCGATGGAGCAGCAGCCGAACCCGCACCAGTCGGTCGAGCTCGAGTTCCGCTACTTCTTCGTGCGCAAGGTGATGTTCGTCAAGTATGCGCGCGGCTTTATCATCTTCCCGGGCGGGTTTGGCACGATGGACGAGCTCTTCGAGGCGCTCACCCTCATCCAGACCCTCAAGATCGTGCCGTTTCCCGTCGTTCTGGTCGGCCGCTCCTTCTGGAGCGGCCTTCTTGATTGGATGCGCGGCACTCTTCTTGAACAGTATGGTGCAATCAGCCCAGGCGACTTCGACATCTTCACCGTCACCGACAGCGTCGAGGAGGCGGTGCAGGTCGTGTGGGAGGCGCACATCGGCCAGCGCGTGGTCGCGCCGACGCTGCCCCGCTTCGAGGCCGACGAGGAGGAGCGCATCTCGGGCGACGGCACGCGCGGCGGGCCGCGGCATCGGCGCCGTGGCGGCGACGCGTGGCACGAGAGCGCGATCTGACGCGCGCGCGGCTCCTGCATGAAGACGCCCGAGGACCTTCCGATCCAGCGCGTGCGCGATGCGGTCCGCGCCGCGGTTTCCGCACGGAACCGGCTCGTCGTCGTCGCGCCGACCGGGTCGGGCAAGAGCACGCAGCTGCCGAAGTTCCTGCTCGATTGCCCCGGCGTCTCGGGCGATGTCGTGGTGCTCGAGCCGCGTCGGCTTGCGGCGCGCATGCTGGCCGCGCGCGTCGCGCAGGAGCTGGGCGACGAACTCGGCGGGCTTGTCGGCTACGAGACGCGGCATGACCGGCGCGTGTCGGAGCGGACGCGCGTCCGCTTCGTCACCGATGGCCTGTTCGTGCGGCAGATGCAGCGCGACCCTGCGCTTGCGCGCGTCGGCGCGGTGATTCTCGATGAATTCCACGAGCGGTCGGTCGCGGTCGATGTCGCGCTCGGGCTTGTGAAGCTCGCGCAGGAGTCGCGGCGCAAGGACCTGCGCATGGTCGTGACGAGCGCCACGCTCGAGGCGAAGCGGCTCGAGGGGTTCCTTGCGTGCGAGACGATCCTCGCCGAGGGGCGCTCGTATCCCGTCGCGATCGAGCATCTCGCGCGGCCGTCGCGCGACGCGGCGTGGGACCTCGCGGGCGCTGCGATCGAGCGCGTGCTCGACGCGTATGCGCGCGGCGAGTCGGACGATCCCGGCCACATCCTCGTGTTCATGCCGGGCGCGTACGAGATCATGCGCACCTGCGAGAAGGCGAAGATCGCGCTCGCGCGCACGGGCGTCGCGGCCGAGGTGCTGCCCTTGCACGGCGCGCTGCCGCCCGAGGAGCAGGACCGCGCGGTGAGTGCGGTCGACCCCGCGAAGCGGCGGCGCATCATCGTGTCGACGAATGTCGCCGAGACAAGCCTCACGATCGACGGCGTGCGCACGGTGATCGACTCGGGGCTCGCGCGCATCCACCGCTACGACCCGCTGCGCGGCCTCGACACGCTGCGCGTCGAGCCGGTCTCGAAGGCGAGCGCCGAGCAGCGCGCCGGCCGCGCGGGGCGCACGGCGCCAGGGCGCGCGATCCGCCTGTGGAGCATCGCCGAGCACGAGCGCCGCGACGCGCACACGGTGGCGGAGGTGGCGCGCATCGACCTCGCGAGCGCGATGCTCGAGACGATGTCGCTTGGGGTCGACGAATTCGCGCGGTTTCCCTGGCTCGATGCGCCCGACGCGACGCGCATCGACGAGGCGACGAAGACGCTGGCGACGCTCGGCGCGCTTGGCGACGGCGGGCGCGGGCTGACCGAGACAGGGCGCGCGATGGCGCGCGTGCCGGCGCATCCGCGGCTTGCGCGCGCGCTGGTCGAGGCTGCGCGGCTTGGGTGCGCGCGGCGCGTGGCGCGCATCGCGGCGGCGCTCAGCGACCGCGACCCGGCCGAGGGCGTCGGGGCGAACGCGCTGCTCTCGCTTCTCGAGAAGGGCGACCCGCACAGCGATGCGCTTGTGCGCGAGAAGCTGGTCGCGGCGGCGGAGGGCCGCGCGCTGCCGCCGTCGGCGGACCGGCTCGCGTGCCGCGAGGCGGTGCTGGTCGCCGACCAGCTCGCGCGCAGCGTGAAGGAGACGGGAAGCGATGCGTCGAACGCAGCGGTCGATGCCGCGCTCGTCGCGGGTTTCGTCGATCGCCTCGCGTTCAAGCTCGAGCGCGAGCGGCCGCACTGCGCGCTTGCTGGGCGGCGGCGCGTCGAGCTTTCGAAGGAGTCGCTCGTGCACGAGGCGGGCTTCGTGGTGGCGCTCGAGGTGCGCGAATCGGGCCCCGACCACGACCGGCTCGTGTCGATCCCCGTGGCGCATCCCGTGCCGCGCGCCGTGGTCGAGCGCGCGCTACCCGCTGCGTTCAGCGCGGTCACCGCGACCGCGTGGAACAAGGAGCTGCGCGCGGTCGAGGTGGCCGACGAGGAGCGCTTCCTCGACACGCCGATCGCCCGCAAGGCGCGGAGCGCGAAGCCGTCGCCCGAGGTCGAGCGCGAGCTCGTCGCGCGCATCAAGTCGGGCGAGATCAAGCTCGAGGGCTGGGAGGAGCACTGCGAGCCGTGGATCGCGCGCGTCCGCTGCGTGGCGGCGTGGTTTCCCGAGCGGAAGCTCATCGACTACTCCGACGAGGACCTCGACGTCATCCGCACGGAGATCGCGTCGGGCTGCGTGCGCGCCCGCGAGGTCGAGGCGAAGACCGCGATCGACGCCGTGCGCAGCGCGCTGTCGTGGGACGAGATCCAGTTCGTCGAGAGGATGGCGCCCGCCACGCTCGCGCTGCCGCGCGGATACCGCATGAAGCTCGAGTACGCGGTCGGTGCGCCGCCGCGCGGCCGCGCGAAGATCCAGGACTTCTATGGCCTCGAGGAGACGCCGAAGGTCGCGGGTGGCCGTGTGGGAATCGTGGTCGAGATCCTCGGGCCGAACTTCCGGCCGCTGCAGGTGACGCAGGACCTCGCGAACTTCTGGCGCGTGCTCTACCCCGAGATGCGCAACGAACTCAGGCGCCGCTATCCGCGCCACGAGTGGCGGTGAGCACGGAACCGTTCGCACCGGAGTCGACGGCTGGCGTCAACCGTTCCGCATGCTGAAGCATGCGGGCACCCATGATTTCCGTGTCGCGCGCTTGGAATCGTCGGAGGCGGGCACCACTGACTTTCGGTCCCGCCAAAGGGAGCGGCCGCAGCCGCGACCGCTCAAACCTCGCCGCGACCGCTCAAACCTCGCCGCGACCGCTCAAACCTCGACGCTCAAACCTCGCCTATCCCCCGAAGCGCTTGCGCACATCGCCGAGGAAGCGCA
>CAYMSD010000074.1:0-18405 GCA_964393015.1 uncultured Klebsiella sp. | reverse complement strand
AGGACACCTACCGCGTGCTCACCGCGGTCGACGCGGCGGTGATGGTGATCGACGCGGGCAAGGGCATCGAGCCGCAGACGCGCAAGCTCTTCGAGGTCTGCCGCCGGCGCGGTGTCCCGATCTTCACCTTCATGAACAAGTGCGACCGGCCGACGAAGGACCCGATCGCGCTCTTGGACGAGCTCGAGAGCGTGCTCGGGATCGGCGCGTTCCCCGTGAACTGGCCGTTCGGCAACGGGCCCGAGTTCCGCGGCGTCTACGACCGGCTCGAGAGGAAGCTCCACCTCTTCGAGCGGACGAAGGGCGGCATGCGCGAGGCGCCCGTCCAGGTGATGGGCCTCGACGACCCCGCGATCACCTCGCGCATCGACGCCGACATCTACCGCCAGGGCCGCGACGAACTCGAGATGCTCGAGGGCGCGGGCGCCGAGTTCGACCAGGGCCGCGTGCTCGCGGGCGAGATCACGCCCGTCTACTTCGGCAGCGCCGCGAACAACTTCGGCGTCGAGCTCCTCCTCAACGGATTCCTCGAGCATTCGGCCGACCCGGGGCCGCGCCGCTCGGGCGACCGCATCATCGAGCCGAAGGATCCCGTCTTCAGCGGCTTCGTGTTCAAGATCCAGGCGAACATGGACCCGAAGCACCGCGACCGCATCGCGTTCATCCGCGTGGTGAGCGGCAGGTTCGAGCGCGAGATGAGCGTCGTGCATGTCCAGAGCGGCAAGAAGATCCGCCTGTCGAGCGCGCAGAAGCTCTTCGGCCAGGAACGCGAGACCGTCGAGGAGGGCGAGGCGGGCGATGTGATCGGCATCATCGGCCACGACATCCTGCAGATCGGCGACACGCTCGCAGAGGACCGCACGATACGCTTCGACGAGATCCCGCAGTTCGCGCCCGAGGTGTTCGCGTATCTCACGAACCCGCAGCCGGGCAACTCGAAGAAGTACCGCCTCGGCGTCGACCAGCTGCTGAAGGAAGGCGTCGTGCAGCAGATGGAGATCGGCGTCGGACAGGTGAAGACGCCGATCCTCGCCGCGGTCGGCCCGCTGCAGTTCGAGGTCGTGCAGTACCGCCTGAAGAGCGAGTACGGCGCCGAATCGCGGCTCGAGAAGGCGCGCTGGCAGCATGTGCGCTGGTGGCGGAAGAACGGTTCGCCCGAAGGCTGGATGCCCGATCTCCTCTCCGACTCGACGCACGGCGTCGACAACGCGGGCCGCCCCGTGATCTTCTTCAGCGACGAATGGTCGATCCGCAACTTCCAGAAGCGGCTGCCCGAGGTCGAGCTCTCGACGCTGCCGTTTGCATGAGCGATGCCGGGCGCAACCGATGAGAAGGAGCTGACGACATGGCGATGAACCCGACGGAACTCCTCGCTGCCGTGCGCGACCTTCGCGAGCAGGCCTCCTCGCAGGAAGCGGCGCGCGCGGCCGCGATCGCAGCGGTTCCCGTCGCGCAGCGGCGCAGCGCCGCCAACCTCGCGCACTACCTCGCGCTGCGCGCGACGGGCCATGTGGCGCTGCAGGGCGAGCTCGTGCGCCACGGCCTCAGCTCGCTCGCGCGCCGCGAGGCGCATGTGATGGCGACCCTCGACGCGGTCGAGCGCGCGCTCGCGGCGATCTCTGGCGTGGCGAGCGAGCCCGCGCGCGCGGCGTTCTCGATCGACGACGGACCCGACCTCCTCGCGCGCCACGCGACGGAGCTGCTCGAGACCCCGATGCCGCACATGACGCGCATCGTCGTCACCATTCCGCCGTGGGCGGCGGGCAATGTGCCGTTCCTCCACTCGCTGATCGACGCGGGCATGGATGTCGCCCGCATCAACGCCTCGCACGGCGACCCCGTGCAGTGGCAGGCGTCGATCGACGCGCTGCGGACGGCGTCGGCCGCGGCGGGGCGCCGCGTTCCCGTGTGCGTCGACCTCGCGGGGCCGAAGGTGCGCACCGGCGTGTGCGCGACCGGGCCGATCGCGCTTCTCGCGGGCGACCGCCTCGTGCTGCATGCGGCCGACAACGCGTCGGTCGACGGGCTCCGCGACGGCGCGGGGAAGCTCGTGGGCGCGCCACGCGTCGCGGTGCGGCCACGCGAGGTCGTCGATCATGTCGAGGTCGGGCATCGCGTGATGTTCGACGACGGGAACATCCGCGCGCGCTGCATCGCGGCCGACCGGGCGCGCGGCGAGGTCTCCGTCGAGATCGAGGCGGTGCGCGCGGGCGCGTGGAGCCTGAAGGACCGCAAGGGCGTGAATGTCCCCGACACGGACATGCCGATCGCGGCGCTCACCGACGAGGACCTCAAGACCCTCGACTTCGTGACCGAGCGCGTCGACATCGTGGCGATGAGCTTCGTGCGCAGCGCGCGCGACATCACCGACCTGCACCGTGCGATCCGCGAGCGCACGCACCGCACCATCGGCGTCGTCGCCAAGATCGAGACGCCGCAGGCGTGCCGCGCGCTGCCCGAGATCCTCCTCGAGCTGATGAAGAGCCCGCCGTGCGGCGTGATGCTCGCGCGCGGCGACCTCGGCGTCGAGATCGGCTTCGAGCATCTTCCCGAGGCGCAGGACGAGATCCTCGCGCTGTGCGAGGCGGCGCATGTGCCCGTGATCTGGGCGACGCAGGTGCTCGAGACGATGGCCAAAAAGGGGGTGCCCACGCGAGTCGATGACCGAGCACGGCTTCCCGACGCGCGGCGAGGTCACCGACGCGGCCGACGCCGCGCGCGCCGACGCGATCATGCTCGGGATCGGTCCCTTCATGGTCGACACCGTCGCCTTCATCGAGGATCTCCTCGCGCGCACGCAGGTCCGGCGCGCGCGGAGCCGAGCGCTTCTCGGCAAGTGGCAGCCGCTCGGCGAGGAGTGATGGCCGCGCGGCGAGGAGTGACGGCCGCTCGGCGAGGAGTGACGGCCGCGAAACCGCGCAGAGGCGGCGCCGAAAGCCGCGCCCCGCAATGACTACAATCGCCGCCATGCATGGGGCCCCGCTTCTTCTCGCCAGCACGGGCATGATCGCCCTCGCGCTCGTCGGAGGGTTCTTCCTCGGCGCGCTCATCTGGCTCATCGCCACCTACAACGGCCTGCGCCGCCACCAGGTGCGCGCGCAGAACGCCTTCAGCCAGATCGACGTGCAGCTGAAGCGGCGGCACGACCTGATCCCGAACCTCGTCGAGACCGTCAAGGGCTCGATGGCGCACGAGCGCGAGACGCTCGAGGCCGTCACGCGGGCGCGCGCGCAGGCCGCGAGCGCGCTCGGCGTCGTCGAGGGCGGCGCGATGGGAATCGCGTCGATGACGGCGCTGGCGAACGCCTCGGGCGCGCTCGACGGCGCGCTCAACCGCCTCATCGGGCTCGTCGAGGCATACCCCGAGCTCAAGGCGAACACGAACGCGCTCCAGCTCCAGGAGGAGCTCGCGAGCACGGAGAACAGGATCGCCTTCGCGCGCCAGGGCTACAACGACGCCGTGATGCGACTGAACGAGTCGATCGTGGTGTTCCCGTCGAACCTCGTCGCGAACGCGTTCGGCATCCGCGAGATGGGGCTCTTCGAGGCGACGGGCGCGGAGCGCGCCGCCGTCGCGGTCAAGTTCTGACCGCACCGGTCGCGAGTGGTCCGAAGGCGTGCGTTCGAATGCGCTGGGTTCCGCGCGAAATCGCCTCCGAGGGAAGTGAAAGCCGAGGGCAGCCCGATGTCGACCGACTTCTTCACCAGCCAGGACAACGCCCGCAGGCAGACGGGGCGGCTCGTCTTCTTCTTCGTCGCGGGCATGCTCGCGACCATGGCGTCGCTGTGGGCGGTGCTCGCCGCGGTCCTGTCGGGCTCGCAGGGGCCCGAGGCCTGGACGAACCCCATGCTCCCGATCGGCGTCGTCGTCGTGGTCGGCGGCATCGTCGGCGTCGTGACGCTCTTCAAGCTGTCGCAGCTCTCGCAGGGCGGCGAGAAGATCGCGCAGATGCTCGGCGGCCGCCGCGTCGACCCCGTCACCCGCGACGCGGGCGAGCGACAGCTCCTGAACATCGTCGAGGAGATGTCGATCGCAAGCGGCGTGCCCGTGCCGCCCGTGTATGTGATGGAGGACAAGTCGATCAACGCGTTCGCGGCCGGCCCCGACCCGAGCCGCTCGGTGATCGGCGTGACGCGCGGGCTGATGGACAACCTCAGCCGTGACGAGATCCAGGGCGTCGTCGCGCACGAGTACAGCCACATCTTCCACGGCGACACGCGCATCAACGCGCGTACCACGGCTGTCATCGCGGGCATCATGGCGGTCGGCACCATCGGCTACCTGCTGTTCCGCTTCGTCGGGCCGAGCATCGCGCGCTCGAGCGGACGCGGGAAGAACGACCCGGGCCCCGCGATCGGCCTTGGGATCATCGTCCTCGGTCTCGCGGTGTGGGCGATCGGATCGCTCGGCATGCTGTTCGGCCGTCTGATCCAGGCCGCGATCAGCCGACAGCGCGAGTTCCTCGCGGACGCGGCCGCCGTGCAGTACACGCGCAACCCCGACGGCATCGCGGGCGCGCTCGCGAAGATCCGCGACCACTACTCGGGCCGGATCGAGAGCCCAGCCGCGAGCGAGCTCAACCACTTCCTGTTCGCGACCTCGCTCAACACGCTGTTCGCCACGCACCCGCCGATCGACGAACGCATCAGGCGCCTCGCCGCCATGGGCGCCGTGAAGACGGCCGCGGCCCTCGCGTCGCCCGCGACGCGCACGGCCGCGCGAACCTCCGCCTCGGCGGGAACGGCGGCCGTCGCGGGCGGCCTTCCGCCGCTCCCGAGGCGGCCCGCCGTGCAGGCGATCGGCCTCGCGGGCACGCTCGAGCCCGAGATGGTCGCGCGCTCGCGCGCCTGGCTCGAGGGCGTGCCGCCCGAACTGGCGGACGCCGTCCACCGCGCGAGCGGCGCACGCGCGCTGTGCTACCTGATCGCGCGACGCACGGAGGGCGCCGCGGATGCAGCGCGGCTCGTCGAACGCGACGATCCCGAGGCTGCGCGGTACTTCCACACGCTCGGCTCCGTGTTCGCGCGGCAATCGCCCGTGGAGCAGCTCGCGCTCGCGGACCTCTCGGCGCCCGCGCTGCACGCGCTCGGGCGGCAGGGCTATTCACGCTTCCGCGCGACGCTCGCGGAGGTGATGCGCAGCGACCGCAAGATGGACCTCCGCGAGTGGGCGCTCGCGAAGAGCCTCGAGCGGCATGTCGAGCGCAGGTTCGTGCAGGGCTCCGCAGGCGCAGGCGGCCGCCTGTCGTCGATGGAGCCTGAGGCACGCATCGTCCTTGCGGCGATCGCGATCGGCGAACACGACCCCGCGGAGCGCGGCGAGGCCTTCGCCCGCGGCTGCCGTCGGCTGGGAATCGCGCCGCAGCCGATGCCTGCGGAGTCGCAGCTCTCGCTCGACGCCCTCGACGGGGCCGTGAAGCGGCTCGCCACGATTCGCTTCGCCGATCGCGAACGGCTCCTCGAGGCCTCGGCCGCCGCGGCGCTGCACGACGGAGACGCGAATGCGAACGAGTTCCTCGTGGTCCGCGCCGTCGCCGACGCGCTCGATGTGCCCGTGCCTGCGCTCGTGGTCTGACGACTCGCGCGGTTGTGCCGGAGCGCCGGCGCGGTAGCATGATCGCATGTCCGACCTGACGCATCTCCTCGCCAACAACCGCGCGTGGGCGTCGCGCATGGAGATGGCGCAACCGGGCTTCTTCACGGGCCTCGCGTCGCAGCAGAAGCCGCGCTACCTCTGGATCGGATGCGCCGACAGCCGCGTGCCGGCGAACGAGATCATCGGCCTGCCGCCCGGCGAGGTCTTCGTCCACCGCAACGTGGCGAACCTCGTGGTGCACAGCGACCTCAACTGCCTCGCGGTGCTCGACTACGCGCTGCATGCGCTGAAGGTGACCGACATCATCGTGTGCGGCCACTACGGCTGCGGCGGCGTCAAGGCCGCCCTCGAGCCGAGCGAAGGGCGCATCGTCGATCACTGGATCCGCCATGTGCGCGACATCGCCAAGCACTACAGGGACGACCTCGAGCGCTTCGCCACGCCCGTGGATCAAGGCCGTCGCCTGTGCGAGCTGAACGTCGCCGTGCAGGTGGTGCATGTCCGCGAGTCGCCGATCCTGCACGCGGCGGGCGCCGAAGTGAAGGTGCACGGCTGGATCTACGATGTCGCCGACGGCCGCCTCCAGGACCTCACGCCGATGGTCGAGGGAGTGCGCGCGCTCGAGCCGTCCGTGCGGGTGTAGTTCGACCCGAGGCGCGGCGCGCAGGGCGGCGGCTCACCGCACGAACGCATCCGCGAGCCCGCCGTCGACATGCAGCACCTGCCCCGTCGTGCGCGAGCTCTCGGGGCCTGCGAGGAAGCGGATCGCAGCCGCCTGGTCGCGCGGCGTGATCGTCGTCTTCAACAGCGTGCGCTCGGCGTAGAAGCGCCCGAGGCACTCGACGAGCTGCGCGTCGGTCATCGATTCCTCGAACGGAATCGCGTACTTCCTCAGGCTCGCGATCACGCGCGGCCGCGGGAACATCGTGCTGCCCTCGATCACGGTCGCGGGCGCGACGGCGTTCACGCGCACGAACGGCGCGAAGGTGACCGCGAGCGAGCGCACGAGATGATTGGCCGCCGCCTTCGACGCGTCGTAGGCGCTCGAGCCCTTCTTGGCGACGACGGCGTTGACGCTCGTCGTCACCACCGCGCTGCATGCGAGCCTCTGCGCGCACATCGTCGCGGCCGCCTCCTCGACGAGCACCGCGGGCGCGAGCACATTGACCTGCATCGCGCGCATGAAGTCCGCGTCGCTCGTCTTGCCGTCGGCGCCCGGCGTCGGGAAGAGCCCCGCCGTCACCACGAGTTCATCGATGCCTCCGTAGGCGATCACGACCTCGTCGAGCATGCGGCGCACGGCCGCGCGGTCGGTGGCGTCGCACTGGAGCGCGATCGCGGGGCCGCACGAACTGATGCCGCTGCCTGCGACGCCGATTCCCGTGCCGACCGACTTCTCGAGGTCCTTCGCGGTCGCCTCGGCCGCCTTCGCGTCGAGGTCGACGCACGCGACGCACGCGTCGTCGGCGGTGAAGCTCGACGCCGTGACGCGGCCGATGCCGCTGCCCGCGCCGACGATCACGCTGACATGCCCCGCGAGCGGCTTCGGCTTCGGCATGCGCTGGAGCTTCGCCTCCTCGAGCCGCCAGTACTCGATGTCGAACGCCTCCTGCCGCGGCAGCGCGCGGTAGCCGCCGATCGACTCGGCGCCCTTCATCACCTCGACCGCGCAGCGGTAGAACTCGGCGGTCGTGCGCGACTCGGACTTCGACGAGCCCCACGCGACCATGCCGACGCCGGGCACGAGGATCACCGTCGGCTCGGGCGCGCGCATCGCGGGGCTGTCGGCATGCCTGCACGCGTCGTAGTACGCGGCGTAGTCCTTCACATATTGCGCGAGGCCGGCTTCGGTCTTCTGGCAGAGCGCGTCGAACGACTCGCGGTTCGGGTCGAAATCGACGAGGAGCGGCTTGATCTTCGTGCGCAGGAAGTGGTCGGGGCACGAGGTGCCGAGCTCGGCGAGGCGTGCGGCGTCGTGGCTCGAGACGAAGCGCAGCATCGCGTCGTCGTGCTGCACGGTGCCGACCATGCGGCGCCGCGACGAGACCTTCCCGCGCAGGAACGGCAGGAACTTCACGAGCAGCGCGCGGCGCGCGTCGTCGGCGACGGGCGCGACCTTCTGCCCGCCGAAGGCGTTCGCGCCCTTGTCGTGCGCGGCGAGATACTCGGCCGCGCGCGAGATGAGCGAGAGCGTGAGGTCGTAGCAGGCGCGCGGGTCGTCGGACCAGTTGATGAGGCCGTGCTGGCCCATGATCGCGCCGTCCGCGTCGGGGAAGTCCTTGCAGAGCTTCTCGAGCGCCAGGCCGAGCTCGAATCCCGGGCGCATCCACGGCAGCCAGCGGAGCTGCGTGCCGTAGACCTCGCGCATCGCGTCCTCGCCGCGCACGCACGCCGCGATCGCGATGAGCGCGTTCGGATGCGTGTGGTCGACATGCGCGCGCGGCACGAACGCGTGGAGCGGCGTGTCGATCGAGGTCGCGCGCGGATTGAGGTTCCAGGTGCAGTGCCGGTAGAGGTCGACCATGTCGTCCTCCGCCTGCGTCTTGATGCCCTTCGGCGTGCGCGCGGCGTAGACGGCCTTCAGCTGCTCGAGCTTCTCGAGCGAGAGCGACGAGAAGAACTCGCGGCCCGCGGTGCGGAGGTCGCCGCCCGAGCCCTTCACCCACAGCACGCGCTCGCTCTTGCCCGTGAGCGCGTCCTTCTCGACGACCTTGCTCGAGGTGTTGCCGCCGCCCGTGTTCGTGACGCGCTGGTCGTCGCCGAGGCGGTTCGAGCGGTAGACGAGGAGCCCGACCGGGTCGAGCTGCGCGGCTTCGGCGTCGTTCCAGGTGCGGCGGACGAAGGACGGGTTGGGCGAAAGCGTGGCGCTCGACATGGTGAAACCGCCTGGAGAACGAAGACTACCGCGCGAGCCGATCGATCGCGTCGCGCATGCGGGCGCTTTGGTGGAAATCCGGCTCGAACCGGCGGATCGCCGTGCTTGCGCGCACGAGCGCGCGCAGTTCGGACGCACGCCCGACGCGTTCGAGCGCCGCGTGCTGCATCAATGCGTTGCCGATCGCGGTGCATTCGACGGGTCCCGCCTCGACGGCGAGGCCCGAGGCGTCTGCGATCAGCTGGTTGAGCAGGTCGTTCGCGCTGCCGCCGCCGACGACCGCGATCTGCCGGACCTCGCGGCGGGCGAGCGCGGCCGCCTGCCGCGCGGCGTGCGCCGTCGCGAGCGCGATCGAGTCGAGCGCGCAGCGCACGACCTCCGCGTCGGTGCCGGGAACGGGCTCGCCGCGCGCAGCGCACGAGGCGCGGATGCGCGAGGGCATGTCGCCCGCCTCGAAGAACACAGGGTCGTTCGGATCGACCACGCTGCGCAGCGGCTCGGCCGCACGCGCGAGCGCCGCAAGTTCGTCCCACGACCGCGATCGCCCCTCGGCGGCGAACGCGGCCTCGCACTGCTGCACGAGCCAGAGACCCGCGACATTCCTGAGGAATCGCACCGAGCCGAACGCGCCGAGCTCGTTCGTCATGTTCGCCTCGCGCGCTGCGGCGCTCGTGATCGCCTGCGGCAGCTCGAGGCCGACGAGCGACCAGGTTCCGCTCGAGACAAAGAGGTCGCGCGCGGGGTCGATCGGCGCGGCGACGACCGCGGACGCCGTGTCGTGCGTCGCGGTCGCGAGGACGGGAGTCGACGCGGAGAGGCCTGTCTCGTCGGCGACATCGTCGAGAAGCGTGCCGAGCGGCTCTTCGCAGCCCGCATCGACGAGCTCGGGCAGGATGCGCGCGGGAACGCCCGCTGCGCGCAGGAGTTCACGGTTCCACGCGCGCGTCCCTGCGTCGAGGAACTGCGTGCTGCTCGCGTTCGTCCGCTCGCAGACGGCTGCGCCGCAGAGCCGGTGCGCGATGTAGTCGGGAAGCATCAGCATCCGCTGCGCCCGTTCGAGCGGCCGGATCGGGT
The DNA here is from genome assembly GCA_964393015.1 of uncultured Klebsiella sp. Lineage (GTDB taxonomy): Bacteria > Planctomycetota > Phycisphaerae > Phycisphaerales > SM1A02 > QWPT01. The sequence continues at coordinate 8,861 of CAYMSD010000074.1, read as the reverse complement.
CGTCCGCGTCGGCCGCAAGCTGGTACAGCGTGTTGAACGGCTGGAAGGCGATTCCCGTCGCGCCGTAGATCGACCCGTCGCCGAGCTCGGCGCGCAGACGAGCGAACGGCGCCTTCGTCCGGGGATCGCGATAGGCGGCGACGGGCCGCACGAGCTCCCCGTCCTCGCCGAGCAACGCATAGTCGACCGCCCACGAGTCGACCCCGATCGAGTCGACCGCGCCGCCGGCGGCCGCGATTCGCAGGCCGTCGAGGATCGATTCCCAGATCCGCTCCATCGGCCAGCACAGCGTGACGGACCCTGCGCGGCGCGCGGGCACGGGCGCGTTCGCGAAGCGGTGCAGCTCGCGCACCGAGAGCGCGCCGCCTCCGATCGCGATCTCCACCCCGCGGCCGCTCGAGGCGCCGAGATCGATGGCGATGTGGCGGCGCGCGGCCATGCGGACAGCGTACGAAACTTCCACTCGCCCTGTACGCTGCGCGCGATGCAGCAGCGCGCGGCCGAAGGCTTCCGTGTCGTCGGCCCGATCGGATCGATCGGGATCATCGTGTCGGCGATGATCGGCAGCGGCATCTTCACGCTCACGGGCATGTTCGGCGCCAAGGTCGGCACCGAGGAGAACGTGATCGCCGCGTGGGCGATCGGCGGCGTGCTCGCGCTCTGCGGCGGCCTGTCGCTCGCCGAGCTCGGCGCGATGATTCCCTGCTCGGGCGGCAGCGTCGAGTTCGCGCGCCGCGCGTTCGGCAAGACCACGGGATACCTCGTGGCGATGGTGACGATCCTCTCGGGCTACTTCCTCTCGCTGGCGGCCGTCGGGCTGATGCTCGCGGAGTATGTGAACAAGATCGCGCCCGAGCCGCTGAACCTGCCGCTCGTCGCGTTCGCGGCCATCGCGCTCGCGTTCCTGTCGCAGGTCGTCGGGCTGCGCGCGGGCTATGCCTTCAACACCGGGCTCTCGATCCTGAAGGTCGCGTTCGTCGCCGCGTTCGTCGGCTTCGGCCTTCTCTGGCCGCTCGAGGCGCGCATCGAGCCGACCGCGGCGGCCGCAGCCGTCGAGACGCCGGGCCTCTTCTCCGCGGCGGTGGCGGCGGCGACGCTGACGGTGAGCTTCGCCTATCTCGGCTGGTCGACGGGCGCCGACATCGCGGGCGACATCAGGCGGCCCGGGCGCAATGTGCCGGTCGGCATCATCGGCGCCATCGCGATCGTCTTCGTCCTCTACATCGGCGTGAACCTCGTCTACCTGCGCGTGATCGATCCGCTGGCGATGACGGAGCCCGACGGCGCGGAGATGCAGGCGATCGGCGCCGTCACCGCCACGCAGCTCCTCGGCGCGACGGCGGGCAAGGTCCTCGCGGGCGTGATCGCGCTTCTCTTCTTCGCGACGATCGTCTCGGGCACCATCACGGCGGCGCGCATCCTCGAGTCGATGGCGCATGCGGGCGAGATCCACGGCTGGGCGGGCGTCCGCACGGCGGGCGGCGTGCCGATGCGCGGGCTCGTCGTCACGCTCGTCGCGAGCGCGGCGTGCCTCCTGATCGGCGACCTCGGCAGGATCTTCGACCTCCTCACCGTCCTCATCAACGTCTTCTCATCGCTTTCCGTCGGCGCGGTGCTCGTGCTCCGCCGCACGATGCCCGACGCGCCGCGCCCCTTCCGCGTGCCGCTCTATCCGGTCACGCCCATCGTGTACCTCGCGCTCGCAGGCTGGACCGTCGTCGCGAGCGTGGTGCAGGGCGGCTGGCACGCCGTCCTTTCGTCGGTCGCAGTCGTCGCCGTCCTTCTCATCGTCCGTCCGCTGCTCTCGCTCCGCAGGAAGCCGACACCATGAAGCCCACGACCATCGTCATCGCCGCCCTGCTCCTCCCGCTCTCCGTGCCCGCCGGCTGCGCGACCGCGGACGCGAAGGCCGCCCCGCAGCGGCAGGCCGCGGCGGGCAGGATGCAGTTCGCGATCCTGATGTACGAGCGCGGCGACGCGTGGTACCGGCTTCCCCCCGCGCGCAAGGACATCCTGCTCAAGGAGTACGGCCTGTGGGTGCGCGACCTCAAGGAGAAGGGCATCCTGCGCGAAGGCAACCCGCTCGGTCGCGGCGGCGTCGTGATCGCGGCAGACGCCCGCGGCGTGCCCGACGCGGAGCCGATCGATCCGAGCGACACGACGCTCACGGGCTACTTCATCATCGAGGCGTCGAGCGCGCTCGAGGCCGAGCGCATCGCCGCAAGCTGCCCCGCGCTCACGCACGGCGAGGTCGTCCACCTGCGGCCCGTCGGCCACACGGACTGACCTCACGAACTGACCTCACAGGAGGACCCCACGGAACGACCTCGCGCGCCGGGCTCCGTCAGAAAGAGCCTATTCCGCCGCAGGAAGCGCACGCGCGCTCACCTCGCGCAGCGCGGTGTTGGCGGGCTCGAGCTCGCTCGGGACGCTGTTGAGGTCGCCTGCGAGCTCGGCCGTGTCGCGCGCGCCGGGCAGGAGACGCGAGTTGAACGACGCGACCGCGCTGTTGTAGCTCTTCGTCGCGCTCTCGAGGCCCTTGCCGACCTTCCCGAGGTGGTCTGCGAAGGTGCCGATGCGGGCGAGGAGCTCCTTGGCGCTGTCGCCGATCCTGCGCGCGTTCTCGTTGAGCTTCGCCTGCTGCCACTGGAGCGCGCAGGTGCGAAGGAGCGCAAGCAGCGTCGACGAGGTGCAGATGATGACGCGCGCGTCGAGCGCGTCCTGGTAGATCGTCGCGTCCTCCTCGAGCGCGGCGATGAGCCCGCTCTCGAACGGCACGAACAGCACGGTGATCTCGACGCCCTCGCCGAGCGCCTTCGCGTACTCGCGCGAGCCGAGCGCGCGCACATGGCCGCGCATGGCCTGCGCGTGCGACGCGCGGCGCGCGGCGCGGTCGGCATCGGACAGCGCGGCGTCGAGCGAGTCGAGGTATGCGTTCATGGGCACCTTCGCGTCGATGGGCACGAAGCGGCCGCCCGGCAGGCGCACCGTCATGTCGGGGCGGAGGCGGTTGCCTTCGTCGCCCTCGAGGCTCGACTGCTCGCTGAAGTCGACATTGTCGACGAGCCCCGCCATCTCCGCGATGTTGCGCAGCGACACCTCGCCCCAGCGCCCGCGCTGGCGGTTGTCGCGCAGCGCGCTCGACAAGGTCTGCGCCGCCGACGAGGCCTTCTGCTGGAGATCGGCGATCTGCTTGAGCTGCTCGCCGAGCGTCTTCGCGTCGCCCTCGCGCTTCTCGCCGAGCTCCTTCACGAGCTGCTCGTTCTTGGCGAGCTGCTCCTTGAGCGGCGCGAGCGTGGCGTCGATCGCCTTCTGGCGCGCCTCGAGCTCCTGCTGCGAGAGCTTCTGATGCCCCTCGAACTGCTCCTTCGCCTGGCGGAGCAGCTGCTCGGCGGTCTGCTTCAGCACATCGGCGCCCGTCGCCTTGAAGGTCTCGGTGAGCGAGGTCTTCGACTGCTCGATCGAGGCCTTCAGCTCGACGATCGACTTCTCGCGCTCGGCGAGCAGCCGCTGCATCGCGCTCTCCCGCTCCGCGATGCGCTCCTCGGTGGCGCGGAGCTCCTGCTGCGTCTTCGACCGCAGCGCCGCCTCCTGCTCGGCGCGCTGGCGCTCGGCGTCGACCTGCGCGCGGAGTTCCCGCAGCTGCTCCTGCGCGGCCGCGAGCGTCGCCTTCGCGCCCGCCTCGCCCTGCTGCGCTCCGCCGAGCTGCGCGCGCAGCGCCGCGATCTCTCCGCGCACGCCCGCGAGCTCCGCCTGCGCGGCCTCGGCGTCGGCGACGGCCTTCGTCGACGATCGCGCACGAAGCATGAAGAACACGGCCGCCGCGGCGGCGCCGAGGGCACAGCCGATCGCGATTCCCACCAGCATCGAGGTTCCATCCATGGCGGCCATGCTAGCGGAGCGGTCCGCGCGGAGCGAACGAAAAACAGCGACACTGACGCCATGCGCCACCACAGCGACCTCACGGGAATCCTCGTCCTCGACAAGGAGATCGGCATGAGCTCGATGCGCGCGGTCGAGATCCTGCGGCGCCGGGCCGGGCGCGCCAAGGCGGGGCACGCGGGCACGCTCGACCCATTGGCGACGGGCATCCTCGTCGTCGCGTTCGGGCGCGCGACGAAGGCGATCGACGCGCTCATGGCCACCGAGAAGCGCTACGAGACCGAGATCGACCTCTCGGCGTTCACCTCGACCGACGACCGCGAGGGCGAGCGCCGCGAGGTCGCGGTCGACGCTCCGCCCACGCGCGAGTCGGTCGAACGCGCGCTCGCGGGGTTCGCGGGCGAGACCATGCAGCGGCCGCCCGCGTTCAGCGCGGTGCATGTCGGCGGGAAGCGCGCCTATGCGCTCGCCCGCAACGATGCGCCGCCGGAACTGCCGCCGCGCGCGGTGCGGGTCCATGAGATCGCGCTGCTCGCGTACGAGTGGCCGATCGCCACCGTCGCCGTCCGATGCGCCAAGGGGTTCTATGTGCGCAGCCTCGCGCGCGACCTCGGCCTCGCGCTCGGGACGGGCGGCCACTGCGCGTCGATCCGACGGACAGCGGTCGGGCCGTTCACGCTCGCCATGTCGCGCACGCTCGCGGAGCTCCCCGAGTCGATCGACGCCTCCGCGGTCATCCCGCTCGAGGATGCGATGGATCTCGTGCGGCGCGCGGGCGAGTGACCGCGCCCGTCACCGCGCCTGCGCGGCCTGGTCGCCGGAGCCCACGCGCGCACGCTGCTCCTCCGCGCGCATGCGCCTGTCCTCGCGCCAGCTCGCGATCACGAACACCGTCATTCCCGCGAGCAGCATCACATCGGCGACATTGAAGACCCATGGGAAGACATCGCCCATCGAGCTTCCGGGCCACTTCCAGCCGAACGGAAGCTGCCAGTGCGGCAGCATGTGCAGGAAGTCGCGCACGGCGCCATAGACGATGCGGTCGTAGAGGTTTCCGATGCCGCCCGCGAGGATCAGGCCGATCGCGACATGCGCCGCGGTCATCCGCACGCGCGTTCCGCGCGCGAACAGCGCGATCGCGGCGATCGTGGCGACGAGCGTGAAGACGATGAAGAGCTCGCGGCGGTGCTGGCCGATGCCGAACACGGCACCGTGGTTCAGCACCAGGCGGAAATCGAGGAGGTCGCCGGGAATCGCCACCACGCGCGCGTGGTACGGCAGATGGAACGACGGGTCGCCGAGGATGCGCTCGCGCTCGAGCTCGACTGGGTAGCCCGCGATCTCGCGGAAGGCCCAGTACTTCGACCAGAGGTCGAACCACAGCCCGCCGACGAAGACGACGCCGAGCGTGACCCATGACCACGGACTGCGCCACGCGAGATGCTCGCGCGGATCGACCGTCGCCGCAGGCACGGCGGAAGGCTGCTGGACTGGCTCAGGCGCTGTGACCACGGGGGACGCTTCCTGCTGGGGACGACGAACGGCGCAAGGGTAGGCGCCGCACGAGGTCAGCGCAGGCCGCCCGACTCGGCGATGCGCTCGGCCTCGATGGTGAACTTCGCCCATGGCTTCGCGTCGAGACGGGCCTTCGTGATCGGCTTGCCCGTCATCTGGCAGACGCCGAAGGTCTTGTCCTCGATGCGCTGCAGGGCGGCGTCGATCTCGCCGAGGATGGCGCGCTCGGTCTCCGCCATGCCGAGCGTGAAGTCCTGCTCGTAGACATCGGAGCCCATGTCGGCCATGTGGACGGGCATGTTCGAGAGGTTGCCGCCCGACGATCGCAGCGCCTCGTCCTCCATGCCCGAGAGCATGCCGACGAGCTGACGGCGCTTGGCGAGCAGCAGGTTGCGGTACTCCTCGAGCTCCTTCTTGCCGAGCTTCGTCTTGATCGAGGCGATCTGCTGCTCGGTCGGCGCAGGCGCGGCCTCCGCGGCGCTCTCCTTCGACTTCTTGGCGACGGTGATGCCCTTGGTCGAGATCGCGCGCACGCGTCGGCCGTTGATGATGATGAAGTCGTTCGACGCGCCGCCGCGCGCATTCGCGACGGCTGCGGCCGCGGCGGCGACCGACTTGTGCTGCGCGAGATCGATCGGGCCCTTCTTGGGCACGCTGGGCGTGTCGGATGCCTCGGGCTTTGCCTTCGATGTCGGGGACTTCCCGGGCGCGGCGGCGGGTGCGGCAGCCTTCCCAACGGGCTTCGTCTCCACCTTGGGGGCAGGCTTGGCTCCGGACTTGGCCGCGGGCTTGGCTTCGGGCTTGGCCGCGGGCTTGGCTTCGGGCGCTGCCGCCTTCGCGGCGGGTTTCGCAGCAGGCTTCGAATTCGACTTCGCGGCAGGTGCCGCAGCCTTCGCGACGGACGCAGAGGCCTTCCCGTTCGACTTCGCGGCGGACGCCGCAGCCTTCGCGACGGGCGCGGAGGCCTTCCCGTTCGACTTCGCGGCGGACTGAGCGTTCTTGCCCGCAGCCGTGCCAGCGGCCTTCGCGGTGGGCTTCGGGGCTGGCTTCGGGGCCGGCTTCGGAGCCGGCTTCGCAGATGCGGACTTCGCCCCCGCTGGCTTCGCGGGCAACTTGGAGGCCGCCGCCTTGGCCTTCGCGGCGGGCGTGCTCGCGCTCTTGGCAGGTTCCTTCTTCGTCGGCAAGGAGTCGCTCTCTCTCTCCGCGCTCCGCCATGCAAGTCGCACGGCCGCAAGGGGGCAGGGAGCGTAGCAGCGCCCCCGACAAGCGTCAAAGGAACCTCGGGTCCACCTCGCGAATCCCCGAGGCGGCCCATGACGACCACGGGACGGATGCCGCCCGCGTCAGACCGCCAGTTCGTCGGCGAAGGCGCCCATACGGCGGAACTTGTCGAGGCGCTGGCGGACCAGGGTCTCGGGATTGACGCGGGAAAGATCCCGCAGCCGGTCGACGATCCAGGTCTGGAGGAAGTCCGCGGCCTTGCGAGGATCGCGGTGCGCGCCGCCAAGGGGCTCCGAGATGACCTCGTCGATGAGCCCGTTCTCGAGGTTGCGGCGAGCGGTCAACGCGAGGCACTGGGCGGCGCGGTTGTTGGTGTCCTCGTTGGCCTCCTTCCAGAGGATGGCCGCGCACCCTTCGGGCGAGATGACGGAGTACCACGCGTGCTCGAGCATGCCGACGCGGTCGGCGACCGCGATGCCGAGCGCGCCGCCCGAGCCGCCCTCGCCGATCACGACCGAGACGATCGGGGTGCGGAGGCGGCTCATCTCCATGAGGTTGACGGCGATCGCCTGCGCCTGCCCGCGCTGCTCGCTGCCGACGCCCGGATAGGCGCCGGGCGTGTCGACGAGGGTGACGATCGGGAGGCCGAGCTTCTCCGCCAGCTTCATCTTGAGAAGCGCCTTGCGGTAGCCCTCGGGATGCGCGCAGCCGAAGTGCGCCGCGACCTTCTCGGCGACCGTCTTCCCCTTGTTGTGCCCGATCAGCATGCACTTCACCGAGCCGATGCGCGCGAAGCCCGTGATGATCGCGGGGTCGTCGCCGAAGGCCCGGTCGCCATGCAGCTCGCAGAAGTCGCGGCAGATCAGGGAGATGTAGTCCATCGACTGCGGGCGGAGCGGATGCCGCGCGATGCGCACGGTCTGCCACGGCGAGAGGTCGGCGTAGATCTTCTGGAGAAGCCCGAGACGGGTCTCGTTCAACTTCCCGAGTTCGTCTGCGTAGCGATCGGCGTCTGGCCGCTCCTCGATCGCGTCAATCTGACGCTCGATGTCGAGGATGGGCGTCTCGAAGTCGAGTTGGTACAGCGGGCTGTAGCCGGGGCGTGGCATGGCGGCGCAGTGTACCGCGTGGGTGCCGTGATGTTCTCCGGTGTCCAAACGGCGGGTGGTTCGCGGGTACCTTGGACGAATGGCCCCCCGCATCGTGATCGTCGGCTTCGGAAACCTCGGTCAGGCGATCGCCCGCGGCGCCATCGCCTCGGGCCTCGCGGCGCCAAGCGAGATCGGGGCGGTCGACCCGGAGCCCGACCAGCGCGCGCGGGCGGAGGCGCTTGGGCTGCGCACGCCCGATGCGACGGAGGTTGCGGAGTGCGAGATCGTCCTTCTCGCCGTCAAGCCCCAGCGTTTTGCGGAGGCGGCGCGCGCCCTTGCGCCCATCGCGGCCGCCGGCCCGCTTGTCGTCTCCGTCATGGCGGGCATCCGATCCGATGCCATTCGCGCGGCGCTCGGGGGCGGAGCCCGCATCGTGCGCGCCATGCCGAACACCCCCGCCGCGATCGGACGCGGAGTGACGGCGATCGCCTCGGACGCGGCCGTCGCCGCCGCGGACCTCTCCTCCACGGAACAGCTCTTTGCGTCGGTCGGGACGACGGTGCGGGTTCCGGAGGCGCTGTTCGACGCCGTGACGGCGGTCAGCGGGTCCGGGCCTGCGTTTGTGTTTCGATTCCTCGAGGCGTGGTGTGCCGCGGCGGAGGAATTGGGGCTCTCCGACGACACGGCCCATGCGCTCGCGCGCGGGACGCTGATCGGGGCGGCCGCGATGCTCGACGAGACGGGCGAGGAGCCGCAGGTGCTGCGGGCGCGCGTCACGAGCAAGGGCGGCACGACGGCAGCGGGGCTTGCGCGGATGGAAGACGAGACCGCGCGCGGTGGCGGGATCGATGCGCTGATGCTCGAGACGCTGCGCGCGGCGCGTGATCGCGGCGCGGAGCTCGGCCGAGCCTGACCGGAACAGAAACGGTGCCTGGCACGTGCCGGGAGGTGCCTGGCACCAGACGGCACGTGTCGTGCAACTCAGTGCATATCTGACGACTCGGAGACGGTGCCTGGCACGTGCCGGGAGGTGCCTGGCACCAGACGGCACGTGCCAGGCACCGTTTCCGAGTCTGGCGCGGTCGCGACTGGCGCGCCGGCGAGCAAAGAGCGGCGCACCCGCCCCCGCCAAAGGCGGCTGCCGCAGCAGCC
>CAYMSD010000073.1:0-18406 GCA_964393015.1 uncultured Klebsiella sp. | reverse complement strand
GCTGGAACGCGACGAACGCGCTGACGCTGATGATCAGCACCCTGGGCCCGCCGCTCTGACCTCTTGCCCCCGACCGAGCTGCGTGGGCCTCCAAGTGCAGACGCTCACATCGGTCGATGGGTTCGTTGACGCCTCTGCGCGGTCCCCTGCACGTCGAGGCACCGCGCCGCGATAGTGGCAGGGCCCCATGGTCGGGGCGACAGCGCCGTCCTCGAATCGCGCAGCCGCGCGGCGACCGCCGCTGTCACGATCCCTAGGCGGACGCCTGCATGCGCTTGCGCCAGGGACCGAACTCAGCGCCCGCGGACCTCGGCCACTTCGCGCTTGCGATCCTCGCAGAGCGGCTTGTTGAGGCGCTCGCAAAGGCAATCTCCGAGCGAGCGCCCGGTCTGCGGGTCGACGCCGCCGCAGGACCCTTTGAGGCTCTTGCCGCGCACGATGAACCCGACCGCCATCGCAAGGACCGCGACGAGGAACGCGCCGAAGACGATGAAGAACACTTCCACGCCCCCATCGTAACCCCCATCCCCCTGAGAACCAGCCCCCGCCCGGCGTCACCGCCTCGATCCAGACCCGAAGAGCCCCCATCGGGCCCCCATTCGAGCCGCGGCCCATTCGCATCGCAGCCTAGCTCGAATCGCAGCCTAGCTCGAATCGCGGCCTAGCTCGAATCGCGGCCTAGCTCGAATCGCGGCCTAGCTCACATCGAGGCCTTGCTCACATCGCGGCCTTGCTCGCATCGCGGCCCTGCCGCGTCGCCGCAATGCTCCGCGCGCGAAGCGCGCAATCGCTCCGTCCGCGTCAGCGGACGGGCCAGCAACACCTATTCCCCCCTTGGCGAGCGCAGCGAGCACCCCAGAGGAGGGGAATAGCGGGGGCAGGATTCGAACCTGCGACCTCCGGGTTATGAGCCCGACGAGCTACCAGACTGCTCCACCCCGCGTTCCGTGTTGTGAGCGCGCATTGTAGGGGCCGGTGCGCGGCGTTCAAGGGAAACGTCGCGAAAATGGCGCCGTCAGGGTCGGCGTGCGTGCAGCACGACGGACTGGCCGAGGGGCGGTCCGGTGAGGCGATCGATCCAGCGGAAGAGGCCGATGGAGCGGCGGATCCAGCCGAGCTGGCGCGGCGTGAAGGAGTTCGAGAGGGTCGAACGGCGGCGTAGAACGCGTCCTTTCAGCCAATAGGGCGCGACTCCGACCAGGTTCATGTAGCGCGCGTGGGTGACTTCGAAGCCGGCGGCGCGCACGAGTGTGACGAGGCCGCGGCGCGTGTAGCGGCGGCGGTGGTCGGACTCTTCGTCGAGAGAGCCGTAGAGCCAGGGCAGCGCGGGCACCTTGACGAAGAGGCCGCCGCCGGGCGGGAGGATGGCGTGGAAGGCGCGCAGGAGTCCGGCGTCGTCGTCGAGGTGCTCGAGCACGTCGAGGCAGACGACGGTGTCCACGGCGCGGGCGCGGAGGGCCTCGCGCTCGACGTCGAGGTCGGTGGCGAGGACTTCGACCTCGGGGGCGTCGCGGAAGCGGGCGCGGAGGACGGCGAGGTTCTGCGGGGAGAGGTCGACGGCGAGGACGTGCTGGGCGCGGCCGCGGAGGAGCTCGACGAAGTTGCCGATGCCGCAGCCGGCGTCGAGGACGCGGGGACCGAGCGGGCCGCCGTGGAAGGCCTCGGCGAGGTCGAGCACCCAGCGGTAATAGGGAGCGAGGCCCCGCATGCGCTCGAGGGCGGCGAGGTGCTGGTCCTCGTGGGGCAGCTTCGCCGTGGCGCGGGGGTCGGGGGCGGCGCTCATGGGGGTGCAGATGCTATCGGCCGCGGTGTCGGGGGGGCAGAAGCCCCTCCCACGCTGGAGCCTCTGCCACGCTGGCAGCCGGGGGGAGGGGGCCCTGGGCCCGCTGCCAAGTCGGCAGGGCGGCCCGGGTGCGCACGGGGAGGCACGGGCGCGGGGCGGGTCCAGGGGTGCCCCAGGGCGGTCGGCACGGCCTTTGCAACGCCAGAGGCACACGATCCCCTGCCGGCGCACCGCACCGCGCCCGCGGGCCCCCCACCCACCCCGGATACGAGTCGACACATCCCATGGCCAAGCAGATGGTCTTCGAGTCCGACGCCCGCGAGGCGATCCTCCGCGGCGTCGAAAAACTCGCCCAGGCGGTCACGACGACCCTCGGGCCCCGCGGGCGCAACGCCGTGCTCGACAAGGGCTGGGGCGCGCCGACGGTCACCAAGGACGGCGTGACGGTCGCCGAGGAGATCCAGCTCTCCTGCCCCTACGAGCAGATGGGCGCCCAGCTCGTGAAAGAGGTCGCCAGCAAGACGAGCGACGTCGCGGGCGACGGCACGACGACGGCGACCCTGCTGACCCGCGCGATCTTCGCTGCGGGCCTGAAGGCGATCACGGCGGGGGTCTCCCCGGCGCGCATGAACCAGGGCTTGCAGCGCGGCGCCGAGGCGGTCGTGGCGAAGCTGACGTCGATGGCGAAGGCCGTGTCGGGCAACGACGAGGTCCGCCAGATCGCGACGATCTCCGCGAACAACGACGAGGAGGTCGGCAAGCTGATCTCCGACGCGATGAAGAAGGTCGGCCGCGACGGCGTGATCACGGTCGAAGACGGCAAGTCGATGACGACGACTGTGGACGTGGTCGAGGGCATGCAGTTCGACCGCGGCTTCCTGTCGCCCCACTTCGTGACGAACCCGGAGGAGATGGAGACGCAGTTCGAGAACGGCCTCGTGCTGGTGCACGAGGGCAAGATCTCGACCGTCAACGCGCTCCTGCCGCTGCTCGAGGCCGTGAAGAACGGCAACCGCCCGCTGCTGATCATCGCGGAGGACGTCGAGAACGAGGCCCTCGCGACGCTCGTCGTGAACAAGATGCGCGGCATCCTGCAGGTCTGCGCGGTGAAGGCGCCGGGTTACGGTGACCGCCGCAAGCAGATGCTGCTGGACATCGCCGCGGTCACGGGCGCGACGGCCGTGATGAAGGACACCGGCACGGAGCTCGAGCAGGTGACGGTGAAGCACCTGGGCTCGGCGCGCCGCATCACGATCTCCTCGGACGCGACGACGATCGTCGGCGGCAAGGGCAAGCGCGAGGACGTCGAAGGTCGGGTCACCGGCATCCGTCAGGAGATGGAGACGACGACCTCGGACTACGACCGCGAGAAGCTCCAGGAGCGCCTGGCGAAGCTGACGGGCGGCATCGCCCAGATCAACGTCGGCGGCGCGACGGACACCGAGGTGAAGGAGCGCAAGGCGCTCATCGAGGACGCGCTGCACGCGACCCGCGCCGCGGTGACGGACGGCATCCTGCCGGGCGGCGGCACGGCGCTGCTGCGCGCGCGCAACGTGCTGGCCGACCTGAAGGTCCGCGACGATGTGGACTACAACATCGGCCTCGACGCGCTCTACGAGGCGCTGGCGCAGCCGATCACGCAGATCGCGAAGAACGCGGGCTTCGACGGCCCGGTCGTGGCCCACAAGGTGGGTCGCGAGCGGAAGGTCAACTGGGGCTTCGACGCGCTGCGCGGCGAGTACGGCGACATGCTCGAGATGGGCATCGTCGACCCGGCCAAGGTCACGAAGTCGGCGCTGCAGCACGCTGTCAGCGTCGCGACGCTCCTCCTGACGACGGACGCGTTGATCGCGACCAAGAAGGAGAAGAAGAAGGCGGGCCCGCCGGCCGGTATGGAAGGCGGCGAGGACATGGACGGGATGGACTTCTGATGCCGCGTCCCTGAACGCAGCGCTCCCCCCCCACACCAGCACACGAAAGAGAGCACACGACCATGGCGAAGCAGATCATGTTCGACGACGCGGCGCGGCAGAAGATGAAGGCGGGCATCGACAAGCTCGCCCGCACCGTACGCGTCACCCTCGGCCCGGCCGGCCGCAACGTCATCCTCCAGAAGTCCTTCGGGTCGCCGCACGTCACGAAGGACGGCGTGTCGGTCGCGAAGGAGATCGAGCACGCGGACCCCTTCGAGAACATGGGCGCGAAGCTCGTGCTCGAGGTCGCGAACAAGACCAACGACGTCGCCGGTGACGGCACCACGACGGCGACGGTCCTGGCGGCGGCGATCTTCAACGAGGGCCTGAAGTACGTCACGAGCGGGGTCTCCACGATCGACGTGCGCAACGGCATCGAGAAGGCGGTCGGCATCGCGGTCGAAGCGATCGCGGGACAGTCGCGCAAGGTGAAGTCGCGCGAGGAGAAGGCGGCGGTCGCCACGATCTCCGCGAACAGCGACCGCGAGATCGGGAACCTCCTGGCGGACGCCTTCGAAAAGGTCGGCGACACGGGTGTGATCACCGTCGAAGAGAACAAGGGCGTCGAGACGGTCCTCGAGCACGTCGAGGGCATGGAGTTCGACAAGGGTTACCTGTCGCCGTACTTCGCGACGGACCTCGGTAAGCTCCAGGCCGTGTACGAGAACTGCGCGGTCCTGATCTGCAACAAGAAGATCTCGACGGTGCGCGAGATCGTGCCGGCGCTCGAGACGGCGATGCGCAAGGGCCAGCCCCTGCTCATCATCGCGGAGGACATCGAGGGTGAGGCGCTGACGGCGCTCGTCATCAACCGCCTCAAGGGCGTGCTGCAGGTCGTCGCCGTGAAGGCGCCGGGCTTCGGTGACCGCCGCAAGGCGTACCTCGACGACATCGCGGTCCTGACGGGCGGTACGTCGATCACGGACGAGATCGGCCTCTCGCTCGACAAGGTCGCGCCGGAGCACTTCGGCACGGCGGGCCGCGTCGTGGTCACGAAGGACGCGACGACGATCGTGCAAGGCGCGGGCAAGAAGCGCGCGATCGACGAGCGCGCGGCTCAGATCCGCGTGCAGATCGAGAAGACGACGTCGGACTACGACCGCGAGAAGCTCGAAGAGCGCCTCGCGAAGCTGACGGGCGGCGTCGCCGTCATCAAGGTCGGCGGTAAGACCGAGGCCGAGATGAAGGAGAAGAAGGACCGCGTCGAGGACGCTCTCAACGCGACCCGCGCCGCGATCCAGGAGGGCATCGTCCCGGGTGGTGGTGTGGCCCTGCTGCGCGCCGCCGAGGCGGTCGCCGCGGGCAAGTTCAAGAACGAAGAGCGCTTCGGCGCCCAGATCGTGCAGCGCGCGCTGGAGGCTCCGTGCCGCCAGATCGCAGAGAACGCCGGCCACGACGGCTCGGTCGTCGCCGAGACGATCCGCGAGAAGGGCCGCACCTTCGGCTTCAACGCGCTTACCGGTGAGTACGAGGACTTCTTCAAGTCCGGCGTCATCGACCCGGCGAAGGTCGTGCGCACCGCGCTGCAGAACGCGGCCTCGATCTCGGGCCTGCTGCTCACCACCGACTCGATGGTGACGGACATCAAGGACGACGAGACGATCTCTGGCTCGATCTCCTGAGCCCCCAGGCTTGAACCGACCGTGCCGGGCGATGGGAGCTCACGCGCCCCATCGCCCGGCCTGATGTCCGCCCTCCGCGCGCCCCAGCGCGCCGCACCGCGCCATGAGCAAGAAACGCGACTACTACGAGGTCCTGGGAGTCAGCCGTACGGCTGCGGCCGCCGAGATCAAGAAGGCGTACCGCAAGCTGGCGCTGCAGTACCACCCGGACCAGAACCCGGGCAACGCGGACGCGGAGGCGAAGTTCAAAGAAGCCGCCGAGGCGTACGACGTGCTCGGCGACGAGCAGAAGCGCAAGCAGTACGACCAGTTCGGGCACCAGGCCTTCGGCAACGGCGGCCAGGGCGGCTTCACGAACGTCGAGGACATCTTCCAGCACTTCGGAGACATCTTCGGCGGCGGCGGCGGCGTCTTCGGCGACCTCTTCGGTGGCGGCCGTCGGCAGCGTGGGCCGAAGCGCGGGCGCGACCTGCGCATCGAGCTCGAGCTGACCCTCGAGGAGATCGACCAAGGCGCCGAGAAGACGATCGCGCTGAAGCGCGTCGAGCGCTGCACGACGTGCTCGGGCTCGGGCGCAAAGCCTGGCACGAAGAAGCGCACGTGTGCGACGTGCGACGGCCGCGGTCAGGTCGCGCGCAACGCGGGCTTCTTCTCGATGGCGACGCCGTGCCCGACGTGCCGCGGCGCGGGCGAGATGCTGGAGTCGCCGTGCGCGGACTGCTCGGGCAGCGGCGGCAAGCCGAAGGTCCAGGACATCAAGATCAACGTGCCGGCGGGCGTCGAAGAGGGCATGCAGCTCCGCGTCAGCGGCGAAGGTGACGCTGGGCCCGAAGGCGCGCAGCGCGGCGATCTCTACTGCGTGATCCGCGAGGCCGAGCACAAGGCGTTCCAGCGCTCGGGCGCGGACGTCATCATGGAAGCGCCGTTCTCGTTCGTGCAGCTCGCCCTCGGCGACAAGATCGAGATTCCGACGCTGCGCGGCCGCGTCGAGATGACCGTGCCGCCCGGGACGCAGACGGGCAAGGTCTTCCGGTTGCGCGGGCAGGGCCTGCCGCGCATGGACTCGCGCACCCGCGGCGACCAGCTCGTGCGGGTCTTCTGCGAGATCCCGGAGAAGCTCAGCGAACGACAGAAGGAACTCCTGCGCGAGTTCCAGGAGATCGAGGGCGAGAAGGGCGGCAAGAAGTCGTTCTACGAGCGCGTGGTGGACTTCTTCTCCTGACCCCGACCCCGATCCCCCCCACTGAGGACCCCCATGGCATTCGGCTGGAAGAGACGCATGGACTCGAAGGACGGAACCGAGGTCGAGCCGACCGACGTCGACGGGAACGATGCTGCCGACGGCAACGCAGCGGCGGACGCCGAAGCGGCGCCGGACGCGGTGTCGGAGCTCGAAGGACGGATCTTGGCGCTGGAGGCCGAGCGCGACGAAGCGTTGGCCAACGGGCAGCGCGCGATGGCGGACTACCAGAACCTGCGGCGGCGCACGCAGTCCGACATCGAGGCCGCGGCGCGGCGCGCGCGCGGCGAGGTGCTGGGTGAAGCCCTGACCGTGCTCGATTACCTCGACATGGCGCTCGCGACCGAGTGCACGACGGAGGAGGGCAAGAACCTCCAGATCGGCGTGTCGATGACGCGCGGGCAGCTCGCGGCGCTCTTGGAGCGCTTCAAGGTCAAGGAGATCCCGGCGACCACGGTGTTCGACGCGTCGAAGCACCAGGCGTTTGCGACGATCGAGACCGACGAACACCCGCCGGGTTCGATCGTCGAGACGTTCCGCAAGGGCTGGATGTACGGAGACCAGGTGCTGCGTTACGCGCAAGTGCGAGTCGCGGCCGCGCCCCAGGTGGCGCAAGAGGGGTCGAGCCCAGAAGATTCGAGCGCGGACAGCGCCGAAGTCGATGGGGTCGACGACACCTCGAGCGAGCGCATCGGAGACTGACCGGAGACTCGTATGCCGACCTACGACTATCGCTGCAACGCGTGCGGGCACACCTTCGAGCTGTTCCAGTCGATGACGGAGCGTGAGAAGCGCAAGTGCCCGTCGTGCGCGAAGAACGCGCTGGAGCGGCTGATCGGCGGCGGCGCCGGCTTGATCTTCAAGGGCTCGGGTTATTACCTCACCGATTACCGCTCGCAGTCCTACGTCGAAGGCCAGAAGGCCGAGCGCAGCGCCGAGAGCGGCAGCGCGGCTGAGTCCCCTTCGAGTTCGGAGAAGGCCCCGGCGAGCGAAAGCTCGGCGTCGTCGAAGTCGGGTTCGTCGAAAGAGGCGAGCGCCTCGAAGTCGGCGCCGGCGAAGCCCAGCGGGTCCGGGTCCAAGCGCCCGTCGAAGCCGAAGGGCAAGTGAACGCGCGCGAGGCCCGTGCCCGGTTCAGGCGAGCCAGAGCTCGTGGATCAGGGCCGGGATCGCGTCGCTGTCGTTGGTGCCGATGACCCGGTCGGCCGCGCGCAGCGCGACACCTTCGGCGTTCCCCATCGCCACGCCGAGGCCTGCCGCGCGCAGCATCGGCACGTCGTTGTCGCCGTCCCCTACCGCGACGACGCGCTCTGCGGGGATGCCGTAGCGCTCCTCCACCAGGCGCAGCGCCTCGGCTTTCCCGCGGCACGGCGGATGGGCGTCGACGGCGCTGTAGGGGTTCGAGCGGTGCCGCGGCAACATCGCGAGCGGGAAGTGGGAGACGTACACCATCTCGCCGGCGGCGCGCTCGAGCTCGCGCGCGACCCCCTCGGAGTCGGGGTCGTCGACGAGGACGCTGAGGCGGATCGTGTATTCGCGGAAGAGCTCTTCACGGGGCGCAAACTGCATCCCGTAGAAGCCCTCGAAGTTGCGCCGCTCGGCATCCGTACGCGGCGCGTGGGTGAGCTTCTCGTTCGCAGTCATGACGATGACCTGCGCGTCGCGCTCCGCGGCCCAGGCGAGCACCCTCTTGTTCGTGCGGTTGGAGAGCGTGCGCTCTTCGATGAGCCGCCGCTCCTTCGGGCACCACACGGCGCAGCCGTTGAAGAGGACGGTCGGCGTGTCGAAGCGCAGCTCGTCCATCACGGGCTGTGCCGAAATGAGCGAGCGACCTGTGACGGTCATCACCACGACGCCCGCTTCGCGCGCCGCGAGGAGCGCCGCGTGGGTGGACGCGGGGATGCGCTCCTCGGAGTTCAGGAGCGTCCCGTCGAGGTCCAGCAACAGCGCGTCGTAGCGGCGGCCTTCCATCGCGACAGGATAACCCGACGGGCCGGAGGCTGGCGGCGCAGCCCGAGTGTGGGCCCTACAGGTCGACGTTCACCGTCTCGCGGCTGCGGACCTCGACGTCCGCGCGCGGCCCCGTCGGTTGCCCGTTCCCGTCCACCACTTCGACCCGGTAGCGCCCCGGCGGCACGGAGGACCAGCGCGGGCCGCTCGTGCCGCGCACGTCGGCGGGCTTGCGGACCTCGCGCCCGTCTTCGGCAGGGTCCTCGCTCGCGGTGACGAGGCGGACGCGCAGCCGGTCGTTGCCGCCCCCCGGGCGCCGTACGCGCAGGACCCCCGCAGGCTCGGCCTTCAGCGTCCCGAGGTCGCGCAGCTCGGCGTCGGCGAAGTCCGTGAGGTCGATCAGGATCGGCACGATGTACGGGCCGTTGAGCGAGAGCTTCAAGGGGCGCGCGGTGGTGAGCCCGCGGAAGCGGAACGCGCCTTCGGTGTCGGTCCGCGTCTGGTCGAGGCTGATCCAGTTCCAATCGGAATCGACATCGCCGGTCGGACTCTCCGTCAACGCGATGCGCTGTGAGCCGCCCTGCAGGTTCTCCTTCTCCGCGTAGACCCGCGCCTCGAGCTGGCTGATGGGCTCATCGCGCTCGTCGACGATGCGCCCCTCGAGGAGCGCCACGTCGAGGCGCACGTCGAAGACGTTCTGGCCCTCGACGATCCGCACGGGAACGCGGGTCGCCATCGCGCGCGACTCGTGGCGCACCGTCAGCCACCACTCGCCGGCTTCCACCGGCCCGAGGGTGTAGGAACCGTCCGCGCGGCTCGTCGCCCGGCGACCAGCGGAGCGACCGTCGTCACCCCAGAAGCCGCCCCAATCTTCGCCGCCGCCGCCCTCTCCTTCGCCGCCGATGCTGAGGCTCGCGCGGGCGAGCGGCTGACCGGACTCCAGCACGATCCCCGACAGGGTCCCGGAGGCCGGGCTGTCGAGCACCACCGTGACTTCGCTGCCGATGGCGACGAGGGCGGGGCGCCACGCGGCGCTGCCGCGTCGCGACTGCTGCTCTTCGGTCGAGACCGAGGCCTCGTGCAGCCCTGCGGGCAAACGCGGGAAGCTCGCGAGGCCGTCCGCATCGGTGACGGCTTCGCGGGTGCGCCCTTGGTTGCGATCAGCGCCCAGCGCCTGCTTGCGGCAGAACACCTTGACCCCGACCGCTGGCGCCCCGTTGGGCCGACGCACGCGCGCGACCAGCGTGCCGCCTTCGCCGACCTCGACGGTGAGCGTCTCGCCGCCCGTCGTGCTCGAGAGGTGGTCCTTGGCTTCGGGCGCGACGTAGCGCTCGGACGAAGCCGTGACCTTCACGCGCTGGCCCGGCAGCGCCGCGAGCACGGCGAGGCCGTCGGCATCGGTGACCGCGGACTGCACGGACTCGTCGCCGAAGACCTCTTGGCCGTTCTGGGCGTACCAGTCGAGCCACGGGTAATCGGCTTTGGCCAAATAGACCCTGGCGCCGGGCACTGGCGCGCCGCTCCCTTGGAGCTGCACCTTCACCGTCACCGTCGGGGCCGATTCGAGGCGCACCTCGCCGAGGTCCGTCAGCGCCGTAGCGCGCAGCGTCAGCCGCTCCGCGAGCTTCTGCTTGTAGCCGACGGCCGTGATGCGCACGGCGAGCTCGAGGTCCTGTTTGCCGGCCGGCAACCCGGTCAGCGTGACGAGGCCCCCGGGGAACTCGGTCCGCACGCGGGGGTTCGGCGGGTCCCCCATCAGGTACTGCAGGTTGTCGCCGCGCCCGGGCCGCGGCGGCGGTCCGCTGCGCCATTGGACGAGGCAGCGCTCGATCGGCGCGCCCGTCGCATCGTCGACGATGCGCAGCGTCGCACGGCGCTGCGCTTCCCACGCGAGCTCGACGCCGCTGGTGCCGGGGGCGGCCTCTTTCGGCGCGACCTCTCTCGCGCGCTGCCACGTGGTCCCGTCCGCGCTGCGCTCCGCGACGACGAGGGTGTACGGCAGGCCGTCGACGAGGCCATCGACGGTGAAGCGACCGTCTTCGGCGACCGCGGCGACGCGCGCGCCGCCGACGGCGCGCTCGAGGCCTTCGACACGGTCGCCACCCGGTTTGCCGGGGCGCGCTTCGACGCGCAGCGGCGCCGGGGGTGCGCTCGCAGCTTCACCGCTGGCGGCGGGCTCCGAGACCACGCGTGTGTCGAGGCCCGTCACGCGACCCGCGATGCTACGCCCTGCGTCCAGCACCACCGTGAATCCGTCGAGGGGGCGCGTGCTCGCCGTCCCGTTGGCGCGGGCGCTCGCGCGGCCAGCCGCGTCGACGAGCAACGTGAAGGGCCCGGGCGACAACTGGTCGATCACAAACGTCCCGTCCTCGCCGCTGACCGCGAGCGGGACACCGCGCGCGCTGAAGTCGACGCTGAAGCCCTGCTCGCCGAGCACCACAGCGAGCTGCAGGCGCGCGCCGGCGATCGGCCCGCCTGCGCGGTCGACGACGCGCCCGCGCACGACCGCGCCCGCCGCGAGGCGCAGCTCGCCGTAATCGATCGGTGCGCTCGCGCCGCGCGCGCCCGGGGGCGGCCGATCGAGGCGCAGCGGCGCGTGACCGGGCGCGGCGGCGTACAGGACGAGCTCGCCGCCGAGCACGAGCCCCTCGCGCACTTCGAAGCGCCCGTCGGCGTCGGTCTCCGTGCGCACGCGCTGCATCCAGTTCGAGACCTGCCCGAGGTCATCGAGCTCGATCGGCAGGACCTGCGCCCAGCCCGTCGCTGCGACGACCCGAGCGCCCGCCGCGGGCACGCCGTCGGCGCGCAACACCCGACCGGTCAGGAGCGGCGGCGGCCCTTCATTCGCGGCGGCGACGTCGGGGGGGGCCTCCTCGGGGACCTCGACGACCTCGATGCCCGTGCGTCCCTCGCCCTCGCCGCTCGGCCCCGCCGCCTCCGGCAGCCCGTCGGGCGCGAGCGCCACCGCGTTCTCTGGAGCGAGCCCCAGGCTCTCGACTTCGCCCGCGCGCACGAAGCCGCCCGCGTCCCCGCTCAGGGCTCCGCTGAGCCAAAGGAGGATCGCCGCGGCGAGCGCGGTGCAGGCGAGAAACGTGGCGGGGCGCATGGGCGCTGGGGGCAGTGGACACCATGCGGACCACCAGTGGAAGGGGCCAGCCTGTCACAACTGTGTCACGCCGCGCGCAGGGACCTGGCGCGCCGCCGCTGCCTCGGATGGAGAGGGACCCGGATGCGCGCGTGGGTCCAGAATGCAGCATCCTCGCGGAGTGTCGGCGCTCCGCAGGAATGCACCAGGGAGCGACACCCGAGCCGCTGGCCCGCAGCCGCATACCCCCACGCCGCGCGCGTGATCGGACGGGGCCGAGGTCGGCGCAGCTCCAGCGGTCGGGTGGCCCGCGCGGCCCATGGAAGTGTGTAGCCTGGGCGCCGTGGAGCCGCCCCACTTCGCTCGCCTCGCCGCGCTCGCGGCGGACCTGCCGACCGTCGTCTTCGCAGCGGTCAGCGGCGCGCACCTCTACGGGTTCGAATCACCCGACAGTGACGTGGACCTGCGCGGGGCGTTTGTACACCCCCTGCGGGCGCGCCTCGGCCTGCGCCGGCCGCGCGAGACGTTCGATCGAACGAGCTTCGACGACGGGCTCGAGTTGGACCTCGTCGCGCATGACGTGCGCAAGTGGTTGCGGCTCGCGGTCGGCGGCAGCGGTGAGGTGCTGGAGCAGATCTCTTCGCCACTCATCGTGATCACGTCGCCGTGGTACGACGAGCTGCGCGCGTTGGCCGCGAAGTGTGCGACGAAGCTCCTCCATCACCACTACCGCGGGTTCTTCGGATCGCGGCGCGGGCTTCTCCTGCGGGAAGGTGCCACGGTGAAGCACCTGCTCTACGCGTACCGCGCCGTGCTCTCGGGGATCCACGTCCTGCGGACGGGGGTCGTCGAAGCCAACCTCCCCACGCTCCTCGCCGCTGGGGTCGCAGAGGGCCTACGAGTCGTCGAACTCCATGAGCTCATCGCGCGCAAGCGCAGCGGCGCGGAGAAGGGTGCGCTCGCCCCTGGCGAGGCCGCGCAGCACCTCACGGCGCTGGACGAGCTCGCCCTTCAGCTCGATTCGGCGCACATCGCGTCGCACCTGCCGGAGCGCGTACCGACGACCGCCCCGTTCGACGATTTCCTGGTTCGAGTGCACGAGGCCCAGCGCGAACAGCGCACTTCTGATGAACGAGCTCCACGATGACAGCGACCGCTCGGCCGAGCTCCCCTTCTGGGAATCGGGTCTGATCCTGCGTGTACGCTCTGGCTCCCACGCCTATGGCCTTGCGACGGCGGCCAGCGATGAGGACTCCCGCGGCGTCTGCATCCCGCCGAAGCGCTTCCTCCTGGGGCTCAGCACGTTCGAGCAACATGAGAGCGAGGGCGGCGACCATGTCGTCTACGCCCTCGCGAAGTTCGTGCGGCTCGCGCTGCAAGGCAATCCGAACATCATCGAGACGCTGTACACGCCAACGGACAAGGTGCTCTTCGTGAACGAGCTGGGCGCGAGGCTCCTCGCCGCGCGCGACCTCTTCCTGACGCGGCGTGTCGGCGCGCGCTTCGCTGGCTACGCCCAGGCCCAATTGAAGCGGATGCAGAACCACCATCACGGGCTCCAGGAGCCCGAGACTGCAGCCGCTCGCCTGGCGCGCCGCAATTCGGCCCGGGCCGAACTGGAGCGCCGCTTCGGCTTCGACACCAAACATGCGATGCACCTCGTGCGCATCCTGCGGATGGGAAACGAGATCCTCGCGACCGGCGCAGTGCACCTCTGCCGCGCCGACGCCGAGGAGCTGCTCGCGATCCGTAACGGCGCGTGGACCTTCGACCAAGTCCGCGCCGAGAGCGACCGCCTCCTCGCGCTGCTGGAGGCCCAGATCCCGACCTCGCCGCTCCCGGAGTCACCCGATGAAGAGGCCGCGGACGCCCTGCTGGTCGAGCTGCACGAACGCGCCCTGTTCGGCCTATCTCTGTAACCCTCCAGCGCCAACTCGGGCGCTCTCGGGCCAGCCCCCCGCAGCGGTTCAGCTACAGAGCCCCGGCTGCGTCGTCGTCCAGGCCTACGTCGCGGAACCGAGAAGGTCACGAAGCCGGGTCAGGGCTCGCCTCGGTGCAGCGCGGTAAGGTCGAACGTGTCGCGGGCCAGGGTGCCCACGGAACGGCGCTTCGGTGCACACTGTGGGGACCGATGCTGCTGCTCCTCGCATGGTGTGCGCTCCAGGATCCCGTGGACTTCGCGCGGGACGTCCTGCCGTTGCTGTCGGACCGCTGTTTTGCGTGCCATTCCGGGGAGGCGGCGAAGGCACTGCGGCTGGATCGAGCCGAAGACGCCGTCGATGAGCTCGGCGGGGCGGCGATCGTGCCCGGGGATCCCGCGGCGAGCGCGCTCTGGCGGCGGATCGAGCACAGCGACCCGCGGCGGGTCATGCCGCCCCCCGAGTCGAAGCTGGCGCTGAGCGCGAGCGAGCGCGACGTGCTGCGGCGCTGGATCGAAGCGGGGGCGCCCTATACCGCCCACTGGGCCTTCGAGCGGCCCGAGCGCGCGCCGCTGCCGGAGGTCGCGCGGAGCGGCTGGGTCCGCGATCCGCTCGATGCGGTGGTGCTGGCGGGCCTCGAGGCTCTGGGACTCGCGCCCACGCCTGCGGCGGATCCGGCTACGCTTCTGCGCCGGCTGCACCTCGACCTGACCGGGCTACCGCCGAGTGTGCCGGCGTTGGAGGCGTTCCTCGCTGACCCCTCGGACGAAGCCTACGACGCTGCGGTCGAGGCGCTGCTCGCTTCGCGGGTGCACGCGGAGCACCTCGCCGCCGTCTGGCTGGACCTCGCGCGTTATGCGGACACGTTCGGGTACCAGTCCGACGTCGAGATGCGGGTGTGGCCTTGGCGCGACTGGCTCGTGGATGCGCTGCACAAGAACCTCCCGTACGACACGTTCGTGCGCTGGCAGCTCGCCGGTGACCTCATCGACGGGGCCCCGCGCGAAGCGCGCCTTGCGACCGCGTTCAACCGACTGCACCGCCAAACGAACGAAGGCGGCAGCACCGAAGAGGAGTTCCGGGTGCAGTACGTCGCGGATCGCGTCGAGACGATGGGCGCCGCCTTCCTCGGAGTGACGTTGAACTGCGCCAAGTGCCACGATCACAAGTTCGATCCGGTGACGCAGCGCGACTACTACCGTCTGTTCGCGCTGTTCGACGGGATCGACGAATCGGGGCTCTATTCGCACTTCACGGACGCGATGCCGACGCCCGCGTTGGATCTGCCGACAGCAGACCAGGCGGCGCGGCTCGAGGAAGCGGAGGCGCGGATTGCGGGTGCCGAGCGCGCGCTCGCCGAGGCGCGTGCCGCGTCCGTACAGACGCCCGCTTGGAGTACGACCCACCGCTTCGACTTCGAAGCGGCAGACGCTCCGTTGCCCGTGCGGCACGACGAGCCCGAGCGCGTCGCGGGCGCTCGCGGGGAGGGCCACGGCTATCGGCTCTCGGGAGAGAACGCGTTGACGTTCCCGAACGTCGGGGTCTTCGAGCGCAGCGACCCCTTCTCCATCGGACTCTGGCTGCGCGCGCCCGAGCGCTTCGAGCGCGCGGTGGTCCTGCACCGCTCGAAAGCCTGGCACGACTCGGGCAGCCGCGGATACCAGCTCCTGATCGAAGGCGGCCACCTCAGCGTCGCTTTGGTGCACTTCTGGCCAGGAGACGCGCTGGCCGTGCGCGCGCTGGAACCGCTCGCGCTCGGCACATGGCAGCATGTGCTCTTCACCTACGACGGCTCGAGCCGCGCAGGGGGTCTGAAGCTGTACGTCGATGGCGAGCTCGCGGCGACCGAGGTCGTGCGCGACCACCTCACGCGCACGATCCAGGGCGGCGGGATCGAGCACCTGACCATCGGCAGCCGCTTCCGCGACCGGGGGTTCGCAGGGGGTGAGGTGGATGACCTCAGCGTGTACGACAGCGAGCTCGACCCCGAGCACGGCGTACGGCGCGTCTTCACCGACGGCAGCGCCGCAGCCGGGACACCCGATCCCGCGCTCGAAGCAGCGCTCGCAGCTCTCACCGCGGCGCGGCGTGAGCGCGATGCCATCCGCGACAGTGTCCGCCAAATCATGACGATGCGCGAGGCGCCGCCACAGCTGCAGCGTACGGCGTACGTCCTACACCGCGGCGCGTACGACGCGCGCCGCGACCCCGTCGAGGCGGGCATTCCGGCGGCGCTCCCCGCCCTGCTGGATCGACCGATCGCGACGCGGCTCGACCTGGCTGATTGGCTGCTGCACCCCGACCATCCGACCACCGCGCGACTGCACGTCGATCGACTGTGGCGACTGGTGACGGGCGCGGGGCTCCTCCCTGCTCCGGAGGACCTGGGCCACCAGAGCGCGCCGCCGGTGCAACAGGCGTTGCTGGACCTCTTGGCGCGCGACTTCATCGACGGCTCCGCGCAGAACCGCGCGTGGGACACACGCGCCCTCTTGCGCCGCATCGTGCGCTCGGCGACGTACCGCCAAGGGAGCGCCCCCACACCCGCGAGCCGTCAGCGCGATCCGGACAATCGCTGGCTCTCGCGCGCGAGCGGGAAGCGCCTCTCGGCGGAGGTGCTGCGCGACGCGGCGCTGTCGGCCGCGGGGCTGCTCGCTCCGTTCGAAGGTGGACCTGCGGTCCGGCCCTACCAGCCGCCGGGGCTGTGGGAGGAGAAAGGCGGCCACGTGTACCGCCCGAGCCGAGGCGCCGATCTGCGCCGGCGCACGCTGTACACGTTCTGGCGGCGCACGTCGCCGCCCCCCACCGCCAGCATCCTCGGCGCGCCCACGCGGGAGGTCTGCACGGTCGCGCGTGAGCCCGCGGAGTCCGCGCTGCAAACGCTCGTGCTGTGGAACGATCCCCAGTTCGTGGAAGCGGCGGTGCATCTGGCCCGCGCGGCGATCGACTACGGCCGCGCTGGATCCGGAGAGACCTCGACCGAGGACACACGCCGCATCGACTACCTGTTCCTCGCGCTGGCCGCGCGTCGGCCGACGGCGGTGGAGCGCGAAGCGCTGCTCGAGCTGCTCCGCGCGGAACGTGCGGTGTTGGGCGTGGATCCGACCGCCGCGCAGGCCCTCGCGACCTACGATCTGGAGCGGATCGCATTCCCCTCCGAGGGTGCAGGTGCGGGCCCATCGATCCTGACGGAGGCCGCCGCCGTCGAGCACGCCGCGACGGCGATCCTGGCGAGCACACTCTTGACCCTGGACGACGTGGTGACGCGCCGATGAGCTCACATTCAACACCTCTGGGCATGTCGTTGCAGCGCACGCTCGGCCGGCGGGCGCTCCTGCGCGGCTCGGGAGTCAGCCTCGCGGCCCTCGCGCTCGCGGAGCTCTCCCGGGCCGAGGATCCGGCGCCGTCGGTCGACGACCCCGTGCTCGCGCGGACCCACCCACCGCGGGCGCGCCGCGCGGTGCACCTCTTCATGAGCGGAGGGCCGTCGCAGCTCGATCTGTTCGACGACAAACCGCTGCTGCGGGCCCGCAACGGCGATGAGCTGCCGGAGTCCGTGCGGCGCGGCCAGCGGCTGACCGGCATGAGCGGCAACCAGGCGACGCTGCCGCTCGCAGGCTCGCGCTTCAAGTTCGAGCGCCACGGAGAGTGCGGCGCCTCGGTCAGCGAGCTCTTGCCCTACACCGCTGCGATCGCGGACCGGCTCTGTTTTGTGCGCTCGCTCGTGACCGACGCGATCAACCATGACCCGGCGGCGACGTTCCTGTTCACGGGCGCAGAGCAAGCAGGTCGGCCGACGTTGGGATCGTGGCTCTCGTACGGGCTCGGGAGCGAGCGCCGTGACCTGCCGGAGTTCGTCGCGCTCGTCACGCAGAACAAGAGCGGGCAGCCGCTCTACGAGCGGCTTTGGGGCGCCGGGTTCCTCGGTACACGCCATCAAGGGGTGCAGCTCCGCGCGGGGAGCGCGCCGGTGTTGTTCCTGGACGACCCGCCGGGCGTCGACCGTGCCACGCGGCGCCGGATGCTCGATGCGCTCGCGCGGATGCACGCGGACGATGCCGCGCGGCACGGCGATCGCGCGGCGCTCGAGCGGATGGAGCGCGCGGAGCTCGCGTATCGGCTGCAAGCGAGCGCGCCGGAGGTCGCGGACCTGGCGAGCGAGCCGCAGTCGACGTTCGACCTCTATGGCGAAGATGCGCGGCGGCCGGGGACGTTTGCGGCGAACTGTCTGCTCGCGCGCAGGTTGCTGGAGCGCGGTGTGCGCTTCGTTCAGCTCCTGCACCAGGACTGGGACCACCACGGCGGCCTGCCGGGCGCGATCGTCGGGGAGTGCCAGCAGACGGACCGCGCTTCGGCTGCGCTCGTCACGGACCTGGCGCAGCGGGGGCTACTGGACGACACCCTCGTGCTGTGGGGCGGAGAGTTCGGGCGCACGTGTTATTCGCAGGGCAAGCTGACGCCCACTGACTACGGGCGTGACCACCACCCGCGCTGCACGACGGTCTGGCTGGCGGGGGCGGGGTTGCGATCGGGGCACGTCTACGGCGAGACGTGTGACCACGGCTACAACGTGGTCGCGGATCCGGTGCACGTGCACGACTTGAACGCGACGATCCTGCACCTGTTCGGGATCGACCATGAGCGCTTGGTGTACCGTCATCAAGGGCGCCGGTATCGACTGACGGACGTACACGGGCACGTGGTGCAAGGCATCCTCGCGTAGTCGGCAAGGGGAGGAGCACGTCTCTGGAGAGTGAGGGCTGCCACACCCCCGCGTTGTGGATTCTAACGGTACCAGGTACGACTTGGCGGCGAGGGCGCGCGCTGCGCGCGCGCT
>CAYMSD010000072.1:8749-18417 GCA_964393015.1 uncultured Klebsiella sp. | reverse complement strand
GGCTGCGAGACCGTGCGCTACGAGCCCGAGAAGGCGACCCGCGCCTACCCCGCCTATCTGCCGCAGGAGCGCGTTGCGGAGGTGCAGGTCTTCAACGAAGGCGACGAGATGCTCATCGTCAACGCGACCGTGGAGCGATGGACGAATGTCGATCTCTGGCTGAACCAGCGCTACCTCCGTCATGTCGATGCGATCGAGCCGGGAGCGACGATCCGCATTCCGCTCGGCGAGTTCTGGGATGTGCGCGGCGAGGGCCCGTTCCCTGGCGGCCTGCTCCGCTACTACCCGCCGACCCCGATCCGTCTCGTGCAGGTGCAGACGGCGCCCGACGCGCCGTTCGTCGGGTTCCTCGCGATCCCGACCGAGCGCGAGCTCGATGCGGCGCGGCTGAAGGACGACGAATAGAGGTCGTGGGAGCCTTGGCTGCGGAGTAGAGACTGCTGAGTAGCGCGCTCCCGCTGCTTTCGCGCATCGACGCGGGCGCGGAGCGCGAAGCGCGCGCCATGCTCGTGGTGTGGCTCAAGCGCGACCTCCGACTCGACGACCATGCGCCGCTCGCGCATGCGGCGGCCGCGGGCGCGCTCGACGGCACGCCCATGATCGCGCTCGCCGCGTTCGAACCCGAAGTCTGGCAGGCGCCCGATGCGGACCCGTCGCACCTCGCGTTCTACCTCGAGTCGCTTGCGGAGCTCGATGAGGCGCTTCGCGCCCGAGGCGGCGCGGTCGCGTATCGCGTCGGCGAGATGACCGACATCCTCGGCGAGCTCCACGCGCGCGAGCCGATCACGGCGTTGCTCGCGCACGAAGAGACGGGAAACGCCATCACCTACGCGCGCGACATCCGCGTGGCGCGGTGGTGCAGGAAGCGCGGGATCGCGTTCCGCGAGTTTCGCCAGCACGGCGTCGTTCGCCCGAACCCCGGACGCGACGGCTGGGCCGCGCGCTGGGAGGCGCACATGGAGCGCCCGCGCTTCGCGGTGCCCGAGTCGTTCATCGCACCCGACGAGGCGCGCATTCCACGCGGTTCGCGCGAGGGAATCGCAGCCGAACTCGGCCTCGGCCCCGACACGCGCGCGGCGCTGCGGCAGAAGGGCGGCGAACGCGAGGCGGGCACGCTGCTCACATCGTTCCTGCTCGAGCGCGGCCGCGAGTACCGCCAGACGATGGGCTCGCCCGTCCTTGCGTGGGACTCGTGCTCGCGGCTCTCGCCACATCTTGCGTGGGGCACGATGTCGGTGCGCCGCGCGTACCACGGCGCCACGCGGCGGCTGGCGCAGCTCGGCGAACCCGCGCGCATCGCGACCGAAGGCCTCTCTCCCGAGGATGTCGCGCTCTGGCGCGGCTCGATCAAGAGCTTTCTCTCGCGGCTTTCGTGGCATTGCCACTTCATCCAGAAGCTCGAGGACGAGCCCGCGATCGAGTCGATGTGCATGGCGCGTTCGTGCGAGAACCTGCGCGACGGGCTCGACGCGGAGGTCGCTGCGGCGCGCCTCGCCGCATGGCAGCAAGGCCGCACGGGATACCCGATGGTCGACGCGTGCATGCGCGCGCTCGTCGCGACGGGCTGGATCAACTTCCGCATGCGTGCGATGCTCGTGAGCTTCGCGAGCCATCACCTATGGCTCGACTGGCGCATGTTCGCGCCGTGGCTCGGGCGGCAGTTCCTCGACTACGAGCCGGGAATCCACTATCCGCAGATCCAGATGCAGTCGGGGACGACGGGCATCAACACGCTGCGCATCTATTCGCCGCGCAAGCAGGTCGAGGACCACGACCCGAGCGGGTTGTTCATCCGGAAGTGGGTGCCTGAACTTGCCGCCGTGCCCGACGAACACCTCGCGGAGCCCGAGACGATGCCGCCGCTCTACCAGGCGATGATTCAGTGCCGCATCGGCACCGACTATCCCGCGCCGATCGTCGAGCACCGTGCTGCGTATCGCTTCGCGCAGGAAAGGCTCTACGGGCTGCGCGCGACAAGCGCGGCGCGCGCGGAGTCGAAGGCCGTGTTCCAGAAGCACGGCAGCCGCAAGCGGCGGTAGGCGCGGGTGCCCGTGGACCAAGTCCACGGAACCACGGATGTCGGAGTCGAAGGCTGGCATCATCCGTTCCTTGGACTTCGTCCAAGGGCAGCCGTGGGTATCGCAGCACCAAAGCGCGCAAGTTGCGAAGCAGGTTGCGAGCGACCGACGGCGTCACGAGCACCAAAGCGAGCAAGTTGCGAAGCAGGTTGCGAGCGCTCAAACAAGCCCAAGCCGCGCCTTCTTGGCCTCCCACTCCGCCGTCTCGCGCTTGTTCTCCGTCGCGAGGGGCTTCCCCGTGCGGATCGCGTCGATCTCGAGGCCGGTCAGGTGCATCGCGTTCAGGCGGTAGTCCTCGAACGCCTCGCACGCGACGGGGACGATCGGCTTGATGAGCTCGTACATCGCCTTCGCGTAGTCCTGGATCTCGATCTGCGCGTGCGGATCCATGCGCAGCGAGAGGAAGTGGAAGATGTTGTGCAGGTCGCACTTCCAGTACCACTCGGTGTAGACGCTCACGGGGAGCACCGCGCGGGCAAGTTCGCGCGCGACGCCGCGCTCGGTGAGGTCGAGGTACTTCGCGTAGTTCGCCTCCGCGCTCTCGAGAAGCTTGAGGAACTCCTCGGCCGTGCCCGCGTCGATCGGGCCTTCGCCGCCCTGGCGGTTCGACTTCGACTGCTTGCGCACATTCTCGATGTCGGGCCGGTAGAAGCGGTCGGGCATGATCGAGTAGCGCGCGCTGTACTCGTTCACATTCGCGGTGCGGTGGCGGATCCACTGGCGCGCGATGAAGATCGGCATCGCGATGTGGAACTTGAACTCGACCATCTCGAACGGCGTCGAGTGGCGGTGGCGCATCAGGTAGCGCACGAGGCCGCGGTCCTCGCTGACCATCTTCGTCCCTTGGCCATAGCTGACGCGCGCAGACTGGACGATCGCGCTGTCGGCGGTCTGCCCCTCGGGCACGAGCCGAGGCATCGCGTCGACGAGGGCGATGAAGCCGTGCTCGTGGATCGGGATCGTCCATCGGCTCGCGCCGCCCATGACATCGCGGAGCGGCGTCTCGGGGAGCGACTTCTCGATCGGCGCGGGGGCGCTCGCGGGCGTGACGGCGAGGTCGGACATAGCACGCAAATCTAGCGAAAACGCGCGCGAGCCGCCCCTACTTCTCGCCGCGGATCCGCTCCGTCATGGCGTAGAGCCAGTTGCCGACGGTGGGAACCGTGCCCTGCAGCGTGGGAAGGCCCTTCGGCCGCAGGATCGGCTGCACATCGCGCACGATCGGCCACTCGACCTCCACCACCGCAAGGCACTCGTCGAGCGTGCTCGGCCGGGTCTCGCGGACGACCTCCGCCGCATCCTCGCCCGCGGGCAGTGCAGGCGCAAGTTCGCTCCGCGACATCGGATAGACGCGCCCGCCGATCGCAAGCGGCGGATGCGCGAGCGACTCGGGAAGGCCGTCTGCGGCGAAGGCGCGCAGCTCCGCCTCGCTCGTCGGGAAGCCGTCGTTCGCATCCGCGTAGGCGAGCACCGCCCACGCGAGGTCGCGCAGCCGCGCGTCGGTCGTCGCGGCCTGTCCGCGCACGCCGCCGACCACGCTCCACGACCAGAAGACCGTCGCGACCATCGCCACGACGAAGCAGGCGACGATGACGAGGAAGATTCTGCGGCCGCGGTTCGAGATCGGCATGGGGTTCTTGGATGGTTCGAGGTGCCCG
Organism: uncultured Klebsiella sp.; assembly: GCA_964393015.1. Taxonomy (GTDB): domain Bacteria; phylum Planctomycetota; class Phycisphaerae; order Phycisphaerales; family SM1A02; genus QWPT01. The sequence continues at coordinate 14,681 of CAYMSD010000072.1, read as the reverse complement.
CGAGGATAGGCGCGCCGCGGCGCGGGGTCACGCCTGCGCGGGAAACCCCGCATGCCGAACGCTACATGCGCGCGTTGGCAAGCCTGATGCGCTGCTTCTTCCGGCGCGGGTCTGCCTCGGGCACCGCGGAGAGCAGCGCCTGCGTGTACTCGTGCTTCGGCGCGTTGATGATCTCGTCGCGCGAGCCTTCCTCGACGATCTTGCCGTTGTACATCACCGCGATGCGGTCGCAGATGTGGTGGATGACGGCCATGTCGTGCGAGATGAAGAGGTACGAGAGACCCATCTCCTCCTGCAGGTCGCCGAGGAGGTTCAGGATCTGCGACTGGATCGACACATCGAGCGCGCTCGTCGGCTCGTCGCAGACGATGAGGCGCGGCTCGAGGCTGAGCGCGCGGGCGATGCCGATGCGCTGGCGCTGGCCGCCGCTGAACTCGTGCGGGTAGCGGTCTGCGGCCTGCTTCCACAGCCCGCACTTCACGAGCAGTTCCTCGACGCGCACCCGCGTCTCGTCGGGCGACTTCGTGAGCCCGTGCACCTCGAGGGGCTCGCCGATGATGCGGCCGACGCGCATGCGCGGGTTGAGGCTGCCGCCCGGGTCCTGGAAGATGATCTGCATCTCGCGGCGGAGGTTGCGCAGGTCGAGCGCGCCCGCCGTGAGGACATCGCGCCCGTCGAAGCGCACGCTGCCGCCCGAGTTCGGGATGAGCCGCAGGATGGTGCGGCCGACGGTGGTCTTGCCGCAGCCAGACTCGCCGACGAGGCCGAGCGTCTCGCCGCGACGGACGAAGAAGCTCACATCGTCGACGGCCTTCACATGGCCGACCGTGCGCTGGAGGATGCCGCGGCGGATGGGGAACCAGGTCTTGAGGTTCTGCACCTCGAGAAGGATCGGCTGCTCGCTCTTCGGCTGGGTCGGCGCTGCGGGGTTCGTCATCGGATGGCTCCGCGGCCATGGTAGCGGAGCGCGTGGCGCGGATCAGCGCACATTGATGGCGATCTGCACGGCCTGCCCGTCGGGAAGGACGATCGTGAGCGGCATCTCGAAGCGGCTGACGCGGCCCATGCCCGTCACGGCGCGGTTCACGCGCGTGTAGAACTCGTCGAGCGAGCCGACGGGCTGCCCGAACACGGCCGTGATCGTGCTGCCGACGGGAATGTCCTCCGCGAGCGGCGTGCCCTCGCGGATCGACTCGATGAGGACGCCGCGGCGGAACGGAACGCCGAGCGCGCGCGCGCGCGGCTCGGTCGCCGTCTCGAACTCGAGGATGCCCACGCTGCGGAGCGCTCCTGGGAGATAGGGCGCGAGGCGACGCGCCGTGTCGAGCTCGTCGAGCGTGGCCACCATGTCGAGCGTCTCGCCCGCGGCGCCGTCGGCGCCGATCCGCCACACCGTGAAGCGCACCTCGGCGCCAGGGCGCTTCGAGCTCACGATCGCGGGCACGGCCGCGTCGCTCGCCACGCGCTGGCCGTCGATCGCGGTGATCACATCGCCGAAACGGAAGCCCGCGCGCGCGGCGGGCGAGTCCTGCGTGACCTCGCTGACGATGGCGCCTTCGCCGCGGAAGCCGCCGATGATGGCGGCGAGCTGCTCGTTGCCGCGCATCGCGAAGCCGCGCGCGGCGTCGATCGACATCACGGCGACGCCGAGGAAGCCCTTGCGCACCTCGCCCGTCTCGATGATCTGCGTCACGATCGACTCGATCATCGACATGGGGATCGCGAGGCCGATGCCCGCGAACTGCCCTTGTCCGACCGAGTTTCCGCGGCCCGTGGCGATCGCGGTGTTCATGCCGATCACGCGGCCGCGGATGTTCGTGAGCGGTCCGCCCGAGTTGCCCGGGTTGATCGCCGCGTCGGTCTGGATGAAGTTCTCGTAGTCGATGTCCGCGAGGCCCGCGCTGCGGCCGAGGCCCGAGACGATGCCCGACGACATCGAGAAGCGGAAGTCGAACGGCGAGCCGAAGGCGAACACCATGTCGCCCTGCGCGACCGAGTCGGAGTCGCCGCGCAGCGCGGGATGAAGCCCGCCAGGCGCCACCTTGAGGACGGCGATGTCCGCGCGCAGGTCGAGGCCGACGACCTCGGCCTCGCGCAGCTCGCCGTCGAAGAACTGGACCTGCACGCGCTCGCTCGACTCGACCACATGCGCGTTCGTGACGATGTGGCCGTCCTCGTCCCAGATCCAGCCCGAGCCGCTCGAGGCGTAGGGCGCCGTGAACATGCGCCGCTGCATCGTGCTCAGGGTGCTGACATGGACCACGCTCGGCTCGACGAGCTTGGCCACGGCGCGGTGCGCGCGGTTGAGCTGCTCGAGGATCGGCTCGTGCACCTCCTCGCCGACGCCGCCCGTGCGGCCTTCTGCGCTTCCATCGGCCTTCTCGCCGTTCGCGCGTTCGCCCGCCTGCCCGACCACGGGCACGGGCTCCGAGAGGATGCGCGACGCGCGCGTGATGTTCGCGGTGGCCTGCGCGTCGTTCGCGCGACGGATCGCAAGCGGCGCAGCGACCAGCGTGACGGCGGCAGCTGCGAGGACGACGAGACCAGGGCCGATGAACGGGAAGTTCCGCGAACGCATGCGATGCTCCTTTATTCGCCCGACGCCGTCACTGCGAACCAGCGCGAGGCTCCCTGCGGGCGAGTCCCGCGAGGAATGCGGCCCTTTCTTCGTCCGAAAGCGCGTACGGATGCTCTCCGAGCGCACCCGAGCGCACCTTTGACCTCCAAGCCTCCGCCATCTCGGCGATCTGCTTGCCGAGATGGACGAGCGGCAGCGCGAAAGGCGGCTGCCTGTCCGTGAGGCCGAGAAGGTCGTGCGTCACCACCACCTGCCCGTGGCAGGCGGGGCCAGCGCCGCAGCCGATCACGGGCACGGTCGAACGGGCGACGATCTCCTCCGTGACCTCGACGGGCGTCGCCTCGACGAGGAGCATCGTCGCGCCCGCGGCAAGCATCGCCTCCGCGTCCGCCACGATGCGCGCCGCGTCGGTCGCCGTCTTGCCCGCCGCGGAGTACCCGCCCGCCTGCTTGGCGTGCTGCGGCCGCGAACCGATGTGGGCGACTACGGGGATTCCCGCGCGGCTCATGCGCGCGACAAGCGGCGCGAACGAGGCGTCGACCTCGAGCTTGACGCAGTCGGCGAAGCCCTCTGTCATGAAGCGCCCCGCGTTGCGGACGCCCTCCTCGTCGCTCGCCTGGTAGCTGAGGAACGGCATGTCCGCCATGACGAGCGCGCGCGGTGCCCCGCGGCGCACGGCCGCCGTGAGCGCGACGAGGAAGTCGATCGGCGCGTGCAGCGTGTTCGGGTGGCCGAGGATGACCTCCGCGGCGGTGTCGCCGACGAGGAGGACGGGGACGCCCGCGCGCTCGAGCCAGCGGGCGGTGGTGGCGTCGTAGCAAGTGAGCGCCGCGAAGGTCTTGCGCTCGCGCATGGCCCGCTGAAGGGTGCGGATCGTGACGGGGGCGGTGGTCGGGTCGGGCCCCTGCCACTGCGCCGCATCGGCACCGACATGCTTGGGCTCGGAACCGCTCAGTGGACGCATCGGCTGCATGGGTCGAGATGATAGATCGCGGGTCGCCCCCGCGTTTGGCGGCGAGCGGCGGCCTCTCGCATCGTCGGCGCCAAGGCGATTCCAGCGCCAAAGCGAGCAGATTGCGAAGCAGGTTGCGAGCGCTCAAATCCTCGCCGGAACGATGTTGTCGCGGCCGCAGATGATGGCGTCGGCGATCTCGATCGCCTCCGAGAAGCTCTCGCGCGCAAGCTCGAGATCGAAGCACGGCGTGATCACCTGCCCCGCCGCAAGGTGCTCGACCGTGGCCACTGCATCGCCCGCGAGGAGGGTCGTCGCGCTCGGCCCAGGGAGGAGAAGGCCCGTGAGGCCTGGCGTGACGCCATGAAGCGGGAAGAGGTCGACGCCCCGCTCGAGCTTGTCGGGCGCCGCGATCGTGCGCTCGACGACGGCGACCTCATGCCCGAGCGTCTTCACGAGGTCCGCGTCGCCTGCGGCGTGGGCCTCCTTGATCGACGCCACGAGCTGGACGCCGATCGCCTCGCGCTCGCGCTCGCCCACGAGCCACTGCGCGCGCTCGAAGGCGAGGAGCCCCCTCCGATGCACGGGGCTCAGGCAGGTGAGGAAGACATGGGTGATCTCGTCGGGGCCGATTCCGGCCCGCTCGTGGAGCCTCGGGACGAGCACCTGCGGCGGCAGCGATGGGTCGACGAGAATGCGGGCGCGGCCCGCCGAGATCAGGGTCGTGGTCGCATGGGCGGGCCGCACCGAACCGCGCTCGCCCCAGTGGGGGTTCGCCGCGAGGGTGCCGATCGAGATGACGCGGAACTGGACGGACATCGCCGCAGGGTAGCAGCGCGGCGTGGCCTACTCGACGAGCCCGTCGACTGCGAGCCGCCCGAGCGGGTTCGAGCGGTCGCCGCGCTTTTGGCGCAGGGCGTCGATCACGCGGGGCGGCACGAGCGTCGCCAGCGAGTCGAGCGAGCCGCCGAGCGCCGCGATCTGCTTGATCAGGCTCGAGCTCGTGTAGGCGAAGTTCTCGCCCGTGACGATGAAGACCGTCTCGATCGCCGCGACCTGGCGGTTCGTGATGGCCAGCTGGCACTCGCTCGCGAGGTCGGTGATGTTGCGGATGCCGCGCACGATGGCGCAGGCGCCGACCGCCTTCGCGTAGTCGACGGTGAGGCCCGTGTAGTGCTCGACGCGGATGCGCGCGCCTGCGGGTTTCGTCTCCTGCATCTCGGCGACAAGCGCCCGCGCGAGCTCCAGCCGCTCGTCGAAGCTGAAGAGCGCCTCCTTGTTCGGGTTGCGGCCGATCGCGAGGATCACCTCGTCGAAGAGCCCGCGGGCCCGCGCAAGGACATCGAGGTGCCCGAGGGTGATCGGGTCGAACGAACCGGTGTAGATCGCGAGGTGATGCGCCACGCGGGCATGGTACGGGAGGGCTCCGCGCCCGCCAGCGACGCCGATGGCCCGCACAGGCCGCGTACGCCGCACAGACCACGACCCGAGCGGGCGAAACCTGCCGAAGGCGCTTGCCTCCGCGCCGCCAGAAGCGACTCTGTTGATGTTGCCCGTCGCGTAAGGGACTCCGCGACCGGCAACCCCCTCGGATCCGCCGGGACTCGTTTCCGCGGATCCGAACTTGGACAGACCCCGCATCGGATCGCCTCCCCGATCGGGGTCCCCAAACGGAGTGCGGTTCGGCGCCGCCGAGGAGCGCGTCGAGCCGATGGAGTAAGGCAAGCCGCCAGCCGCAAGGCTGGCGGTTTGCGTTTTGGTCCTATCGTGCGCGGTCAGCCGCCGACGCCCGCCTTGCGGAGCCCGGCGCCCTCGAGCAGCGTGCGGAAGTTCTCGCCGAAGACGAAGTTCTCCTCGGGGAACTCGGTGCCCGCGCGGTTCTGGTCGAGGTGGCTGAACATGAGCTCGATGCGGCCGACGGGCGCCCATGCGCCGTCGACGAACGAGAACCGCTCGACGATGCCGACGGTGCTCGCGCCCATGTCGTCCATGCGCTCGAGCGTGGCGTCGTAGCGGATGACCTCGCCTGGCTGGACATCGCGCTCGAAGGTCGCGGAGACGACCTTGGCGAGCACCACCTTCTCGCGGAAGTCGTGGACGCTGCCGACGAGGATGCCCGCGGTCTGCGCCATTCCCTCGAGGATGAGCGAGCTCGGCATCACGGGGCACGCGGGAAGCGCCTCGCCCGCATCGCCGGCCGCTTCAGGCCCGAAGTGCTGGTGCAGGTGCTCCTCGGCGAGCGACACGCACTTCACGGCGACAAGCCGCTTCCGCGGCTCGAAGGTGACGACCTTGTCGATCCACATCCATCGCATGAGGGCGTTGTAGCACCAAAGCGGACGGAGCACCAAGGGCGGACGGAGCACCAAGGGCGGACGGAGCACCAAGGGCGAACGGAGCAC
>CAYMSD010000072.1:0-8649 GCA_964393015.1 uncultured Klebsiella sp. | reverse complement strand
ACGGAGCACCAAGGGCGAACGGAGCACGAAGGCTGCGGCGGCGCGGGGCAGACCACGAGCGGAGAGGTTTCCCCCTGCCAGAGGGAGCGCCCGCCAGGCGCGACCGCTCAGACTCGCGATCGCTCGACCTGCCGCCGTTCGATCACGCGAGCTTCCGCTCGACGAAGTCGCACAGGCTCTTCACCGTGAAGAGGCCGGAAAGCTTCGTCGCCTGCGGGTCGCTCTCGAAGTCCCCGAGCGAGACATGCGGCACCTTCTCCTTCAGGAGCGCGATGCCCTTCGCGGTGACCTTCCCGTTCTCCACGAGCGACGGATCCGTCATGAGGTTCTCAGGGAAGAGCTCGCCCTGCGCGATCTTGAACGGCTTCTCGGGGGTCGAGAACTTCTTCTCGAGTCGGAACACGATGTCGAGGTAGTCGATGCTCTCCGCGCCGAGGTCGCCCTTCAGGGTGGCGGTCGGAACGACATCGTCCTCGTCGACGCCCAGGGCATCGACCAGAACATCCTTCACATCGGCTTCGATCTCGGCTCGGCTCTTGGCCATGAGGTTCTCCATAGCGGCGTGACTTCGGCTGAAGCCACCCCAATCGGTCAAAAAGGCATGCACTTCGGACCGCTCAGGTCCGCAAAGGGCGGAGTATAAGTCGCCCCGCGACCGCTGTCTCGGCGGCCGCGGAGGGGTCGGCCGGGCGCAGGACCGTGCCTTGGGCCTTGAAGACGGCGGAGCCGTCGTCGCGCACCTTCTCGAGGCTGACCTCGACGCGCAGCGTCTCGCCCGGGCGCACGAAGCTGCCGTAGCGGAGCGCCTTCACCTCCCCAAGGACCGCGCGCCTCACCCCCCGCTTCTCGAGCACGGCCCGGGCGGCCTGGGTCAGCGCCTCGACCATGAAGACCCCCGGGAGGACGGGGAAACCCGGGAAGTGGTCCTGGAGGTACTCCTCGGCTGCGGTGACGCTCTTGATCGCGACGGCGGACTGGTCTGTCAGCTCGAGGAAGCGGTCGACGAGGCGGAAGTGCATGGGCGCGCAAGGTAGCGGCGGACGACGCCCCGCGCAGCGTCCGTTCGCTGCGGAATCGAAGGCCTGCGAGCCGATATCGGGACCATGGCAAAGACCGCTCGGAAGGCCCCCACGCGCAGCCGCGCGTCGGAGGATGGTTCGGATGTCGACACCGCGCTCGCCGGCTCGAGGCTGACTCGGCTGCGGATTCTCTGGCTCCTCGGAGCGGCGCTCTGGACGCTGCTCGTCGTGAGCCTCGCAAGCTTCCGCTCGACCGACTGGCCCACGCATGTCGTGGCCATGCCGACCGACCCGCCGCTCAACCTGTGCGGGAGCTTCGGCGCGGCCACCTCGTACTGGCTCTACTTCACGCTCGGCTTCGGCGTGTGGGTTCCCACCGTCTACCTCGGCGTGCTGCTCGCGGCCATCGCCATGGGCCGCCGCATCAGCCACCCGTTCGTGCGCTTCGTCGGATGCCTGATCGCGATGGGCGCGATCGGCTCGCTGCATGCGGAATGGTTCCCGACGCTCGGCCCGCTCACGGGCGTCGACGCGGGCATCGTCCCGATGTGGTTCGCAGACGAGATGCACGCGCGCTTCGGCCCGGTCGGCGCGTCGCTCATCTTCACGGCGGGCCTCGCTGTCGGCGCGATCGTGGCTGCGGATGCGATCGTCTTCATGCTGCCCGGCGTGTGCGCACGGGCGTTCTCGTTCCTTTCGCCCCTCTGGGAGACGGATTGGCGCGCGCACTTCGGAGCGCTCCGCGAGCGCATGGGCGCGATGCTCCCGCAGCCGGCCGTCGCGGGCGCGGCGGCGGGGCGCGCTCGGCGCTCGCCGTCGCGCGCGGCCGCAGCGGTCGCTGCGCCTTCGGCGGTTGAGCGCGAGGAGGAGGAGGAATGCGAGGAGGAATGCGAGGAAAGCGACGAGCGCGACGAGTCGGAGGACGAGATCGATGCCTGCGAGGAGGAGCCTGAGGAGGACGGCGTGGGCGAGACGAGCGCCAGCCCCGTGGTGTCCGCAGCCTCCGCTTCCCCGGCCGAGCCCGCTGCGACGGCGGGTTCCTCGCGCGCAGCCCTCAGCGAGGACGAGCTCCGCGCGAAGATCGAGAAGCTTCCCATCAAGATGACCGCGAAGCCCAGCGCCACGCAGCTTCGCGACGAGGACATCCCGCGCGCGGTCGACTACTCGGGCTACCAGTTCCCCACGCTCGACCTCCTCGAGGAGCCCGAGGGCAACTACTCCGTGAAGATGGAGGCGTATGTCCGCGAGCAGGCGGGCGTGCTGACGCGCACGCTCTCGGAGTACGGCCTCGAGGGCGAGATCACGCACATCGAGTCGGGCCCCGTCGTGACGCTCTACTCGGTCGAGCTCGCGGCGGGCACGCGCGTCGCGCGGCTCGAGACGATCTCGAAGGACATCGCCCGCGCGCTGCAGGCGCCGAATGTCCGCATCATCCCGAACCTCGTCGGCCGCACCGCGGTCGGCATCGAGGTGCCGAACAAGCAGAAGGAGAAGGTGCGCCTGAAGGAGCTCATGTCGAGCGGCCACGCCGCGAACATGATGCTGCCGATGTTCCTCGGCAAGGACTCCGCGGGCGAGCCGCTCGTCCTCGACCTCGCGAAGATGCCGCACATGCTCATCGCGGGCACGACGGGCTCGGGCAAGTCGGTGTGCATGAACACGATCATCATGTCGTGGCTCTACACGAAGCGCCCGGACGAGCTCAAGCTCGTGCTCGTCGACCCGAAGATGGTCGAGATGGCGCAGTTCAGCGAGATCCCGCACCTCGCGTGCCCCGTCGTCACCGAGATGTCGAAGGCCGCGGCGATCCTCGAGTGGGCGGTCACCAAGATGGAGGAGCGTTACGAGCTCCTGAAGGAGGCGGGCGTCCGCGACATCCGCAGCTTCAACGAGCTCGGCGAGGCGGAGCTCCGCGAGCGCCTGAGCCCCGCCGACGATGTCGAGTGGGCCAAGATCCCGAAGAAGATGCACTACATGGTCTTCGTGATCGACGAGCTTGCCGACCTCATGATGACCAACAAGGAGGTCGAGCAGTCGATCGTGCGCATCGCGCAGAAGGCGCGTGCGGTCGGCATCCACCTGATCCTCGCGACGCAGCGCCCGCAGGCGACGGTCGTCACGGGCCTCATCAAGTCGAACATGCCGTGCCGCGTGAGCTTCAAGGTGGCGTCGGGCACCGACAGCCGCATCGTGCTTGACCAGAAGGGCGCGGAGCTCCTGCTCGGGCAGGGCGACATGCTGGTCGTCACGCCGAGCCAGACGGACGCGCGCCGTTCGCAGGGCACGCTCGTCGAGGACAAGGAGGCCCGCGCGGTCACCAAGTTCCTCAAGACGGTCGCCGCGCCGAGCTTCGAGCGGCAGCTGCTCACGATCCGCTCCGGCCAGGTGGCGAGCGGCGGCGGTGGCGACGGCGGCGAGGGCGGCGGCGATGCGGACGGCGAGCGCGACCCGCTCTTCGACAAGGCCGTCGAGATCATGATCGAGTCGGGCCGCGGAAGCGTGTCGCTCCTGCAGCGGCGCCTCGCGATCGGCTACGGACGCGCGTCGCGGCTCGTCGACCAGATGGGCCACGCGGGCATCCTCGGCGAGCACAAGGGCTCGGTCGCACGCGAGGTCGTGGTGACGATGGAGGAGTGGGCGCGGATGAAGGAGATGCGCGACGAGGCGGAGGCCTCGGGCACGATCTTCCAGAAGCACTACGACAACTCCGACGCGGACAGCGAGGCGCTGCGGTTCCATGACGAGGACGAGAACGAGGAGGCCGAGGACTTCGGTCGAAGGTGACCGCGGGGCCTCACGGAAACGGTGCCTGGCACGTGCCGTGAGACACTGCGAACGAGACGGCACGTGTCTGGCACCGAATGCTCCTGATGCAAGTGCTTGCTGCATAGAAACTTGCGCCGACAGATGCAGGTGCCTGGCACGTGCCTGGCACCTGGCGGGACCAGACGGCACGTGCCAGGCACCGTTTCTAGACTTCGACCCTGCATGGCGACCTTCTTCCCGATCGTTCCCTACGAGATCCGCGGTGAGGGCGACGAGCGCGCCTCAAACGAGCCCGAGCTCGTCATGCGCAAGTGCCTCGAGGACGCGCTCGCGGACAAGCCCTGGATCGTCGTCCAGAACCTTCTCGTGCAGGACCCCGACGCCGTCGGCACGCGCGAGCTGGACTTCGTCGTCATCGACCCCGAGCGCGGTCTGCTGATCATCGAGGTCAAGGGCGGCGACTACCGCCACTCGCCCGAACACGGCTGGCACCGCGTCGTGCGCGGCGACCTCCGCTTCGGCGACCGCGAGCCGCCGCAGCAGGCCATCAGCGCCATGTACGCCCTCGTCCGCGCGCTCGCGAGCTACGGCAGCCACGACGAGCGGCACCCCCCCTACCTCCATGGATGGTTCCTTGCGCTTGTCGACGCCCATGTCGACTTCGGAACGGTTCCGATCAGCGCCCGCAACCACATCCTCGGCGCCGCGCAGTGCCGGGAGCCCGCGAGGCTCGCCCGCGAGCTCGAGGCGATGTTCGAGGCGCTGGCGGCGAAGTACCCCGAGGTGCCGCAGGGCGAGCGCTCGCCCATGCGCCGCATCGTGGACCGCCACATCCTGCCCACGATGAAGTCCGCGCTCTATGTGCGCGACGAGATCATGAACGCGCGCGTGGTCGAGCACGATGTCATGCGCCCTGTGCGCGGCATCGTCGACGCCACCCACCGCCTCGACCGCGTGCAGGTCGAGGGCTTCGCAGGCACGGGCAAGACCTACGCCGCGCTCCACCGCGCGCGCCGCGAGATCGCCGACGGCCGCCGCACGCTCGTCACCTGCTTCAACGAACCGCTCGCGACCGTGCTCGGCCGGACGCTTCGCGCGCGTCCGGTCGACAACGCGACGCCGCTCGAGGCCGTCCGCTCCGGCCGCATCGTCGTGGCGAACCTCCACGCGCTTGCGGAGAGCGTGGCGAACGGGCTCGGCCGCGCGCCGTCCTCGGAGCTCGCGCCGGGCGCGCGCTACGACGCGATGATCGCCACGCTCGCTGACGCGGCGCGGGCGGGCGAACTCGGCAGCTTCGACTCGATCGTGATCGACGAAGGGCAGGACTTCACCCCCGCCATGCTCGACGCGCTCGAGGCCCTCGCGGGCCCAGGCGCCCGCATCGCGTTCTTCCACGACCCGAACCAGGCGATCTATCGCCGCAGCGACCCCGCCGCGACCGCGCGACGCTTCGGTCCGCCGCTCGTCCTGCGGGAGAACCTGCGAAACTCGGTGTCGATCACCGAGTTCCTCCGTTCGCTCGACCCGACGCGGCTCGAGGGGATCGAGGCGCCGCCCTCGGTGCGCGAAGGGCAGCCCGTCGTGGTCGCGGAGTTCGCGCCCGAGGACGCGGACGGGCAGCGCAAGGCGATCAACCGCATCGTCAGGCACCTGGTCGACCGCGAGGATGTCCGCCTCGAGGATGTCATGATCCTCTCGCCCTTCCGCCGCGACCGCGGATGCCTCGCGGGAGAGACGACGATCGCGGGATTCCCGCTCGTCAACCTCGCGGAGTCCTTCACCCACGGCGCAGCCGATGTGCCCGCCGTCCGCTGGGAGACGCTCCACCGCTTCAAGGGCCTGGAGGCGCCCGCCGTCATCCTGCACGATGTGCGCGGGGCGGCTGAGAACGTCTCCTACGAGGCGATCCTCACCGCGTGCAGTCGCGCGCAGCACGCGCTCTACATCCTTCGCGCGACCGACTACGCGGGCTCCGCGCGGCTTCCCGTGCAAGGCACGCTGCCGTGAACGCCGATAGCACGGGCATGTCGATCGACCCCGATTGGATCAGCCGCGGACTCGATGTCGCGATCGAGATGGCCGAGAAGGGCTGGCGCGAAGGCGGCATTCCCATCGGAAGCGCGCTGCTCGATGCGCGCGGCCATGTCGTCGCGGCGGGCCACAACCAGCGCGTGCAGTCGGGCGACCCGACCGCGCACGCGGAGGTCGACTGCATCCGCAGCGCAGGGCGCCGCCGCGACTGGCGCTCGCTGACGCTTGTGTCGACCCTCTCGCCCTGCCCGATGTGCTCGGGCACGGCGATCCTCTTCAAGATCCCACGCGTGGTGATCGGCGAGAACCGCACATTCATGGGCGCGGAAGACTGGATGCGGCACGAGGGCATCGCGCTCCATCTCGTCGACGACCCGCGCTGCGTCGCGCTGATGGAGCGCATGAAGCGCGAGAAGCCCGACCTCTGGGCCGAGGACATCGGCGAGTGAACGCGGCGCGCCCGCTTGTCCTCGTGACCGCGTTCGAACCGTTCGGCGGAAGCGGCGTCAACCCGACCATGCTGATCGCACGGCTCCTCGAGGGGATGCCCTGCGCGCGTGGCGCTCGCGCGTTCGCCACGCTCCCCGTCGTCGGCGGAACGGCCGCAGGAAGCGCATGGGCCGCGCTCGAGCCGCTCGTCGCGTCGCTTGCGCCCGACGCGGTCGTGGCGCTCGGTGAAAGCGCCAGGGCCGAGGCGATCACCTTCGAGCGCGTCGCGGTCAACCTGCGCGACAGCCGCATCGCGGACAACGCGGGCGTCCGCGCCGTCGACGAGCCGGTGGTCGCGGGCGGCGTCGATGCGCTCTTCGGCACGCTTCCCGTGCGCGCGCTCGCGGAGGCGTGCGACGGCGCGGGAGTTCCCGCCACGCTCTCCCTCTCCGCGGGCAGCTTCCTCTGCAACGAGGTGATGTACCGGCTGCTTGCCGATCCGCGCGTTGCCCGCGCGGGCTTCATCCATGTGCCGCAGCTCCCTGAGCAAGCCGCCGAACGGGGCGGTCCGTCGATGGAGGCGGCGCGCGCGGCGGCGGGCATCCACGCCGCGCTCGAGCACCTTGCTACGCTGATCTGACCGCGGGCCGCACGCCGCCCGGAACCGAGACCGAGACCGCGCCTCGCGGTGCGCGCGGAGCCAACCCAGCACGGAGCCAGACCATGGGATGCCTGTCAAAGCTCATTCGGATTCCCGCAGGCCTCGTCCTCGGCTTCGTCGTCACGGGAATCGTGACCTTCCTCGGTCTCGGCGCGGTCATGACGCTCGCGGGGCCCGACTTCTGCTACGAGGGAAGCTCGTGGGTCGCGTCGCGCGACTTCTGCATCACGGCGTTCTTCGTCGGCCTCGTCGCATCGTTCACGGGCGGGTTCGTCGCCATGCGCATCGGCGGAACGGGCGCCATCGTGATCCTCTGCCTGTTCACGGCGCTCCTCGGAACCGCGGGCGCCCTCGGCCTCACCAAGCCCGCCGACGAAGCGCGCTTCGCCGATCGCCCCGAGACGCGGCCCGAGGAACTCGGCATCGTCGAGGCCGCCGGCTGGAGCGAGACGCCCAACTGGTGCGAATGGGTGAATGTCGGGATCGGCGTCGTGGGCGCTGCGCTCGGCGCGTCCGTGGCACGCGGACCAACGCACGCGCGAACGAAGTCGAAGTCGAAGTCGAGCGCGGAGTAAGGGGCGCGCGCGGACCAAGGCGGGAACCCACATCGCAGCCAAAGCAAACGGGCGCCTTTCGGCGCCCGTCGTGCGATTCGGTGGGCTGGGCACGCCGCGTGCGGCGTGTCGCGTGGATCACGCGCGGAATGACGCCTTGTAGGCGCCGACGGCGGCCTTGAACTCGTCCTCGATGCCCTTGAAGCTCTTCGCGGTCGCGAGCTTGGCGCGGAGATCGGCCTTCTGCGCGCGGAAGTACGACAGCAGGCCGTCCTCGAACTTCGACACCGCGGGGACGGGGATGTCGTCGAGGAAGCCTCGCGACGCAGCAAAGATCGAGATGCACTGGTCGATGACATCGAACGGCTTGTACTGGCCCTGCTTGAGCAGCTCGACCATGCGCGCACCGCGGTCGAGCTGGCGCTTCGACGCGGCGTCGAGGTCGGTGCCGAGCTGCGCGAACGCCTCGAGCTCGCGGTAGGCCGCGAGGTCGAGACGGAGCGAGCCCGCGACTTCCTTCATCGCCTTGATCTGGGCGTTGCCACCGACGCGCGACACCGAGATGCCGACGTTGATCGCGGGGCGGATGCCTGCCGCGAAGAGCTCGGGCTGGAGGTAGATCTGGCCGTCGGTGATCGAGATCACGTTCGTCGGGATGTACGCCGACACGTCGCCTTCCTGCGTCTCGATGATCGGGAGCGCGGTGAGCGAACCGCCGCCGTTCTCGGCGGAGAGCTTCGTGGCGCGCTCGAGGAGACGGGAGTGCAGGTAGAACACGTCGCCCGGGTACGCCTCGCGGCCCGGCGGACGGCGGAGGAGGAGCGACAGCTCGCGGTACGCGACGGCCTGCTTCGAGAGGTCGTCGTACACGCAGAGGACATGCTTCGGCGTCTTGCCTTCCTTGCCCTGCCACATGAAGTACTCGCCCATCGCGCAGCCCGCGTAGGGCGCGACATACTGGAGCGGCGCAGCGGCCGACGCACCCGCGTTCACGACGATGGTGTAGTCCATCGCGCCGTTCTTGCGAAGGGTCTCGACGACGCCCGCGACGGTCGAGTCCTTCTGGCCGACGGCGACATAGATGCAGACGACCGCATCTTCGGTGCCCCAGTACTGCTTCTGGTTGATGATCGCGTCGAGGCAGACGGCGGTCTTGCCGGTCTTGCGGTCGCCGATGACGAGCTCGCGC
>CAYMSD010000071.1:0-18579 GCA_964393015.1 uncultured Klebsiella sp. | reverse complement strand
GCGCCCCTTCGCGCACCGCCGTCGCGCTCGTCATCGTCGTGGCGGCCCTCGGATACTTCGTCGACATCTTCGACCTGCTGCTGTTCGCGCTCGTGCGCCGCGCATCGCTCACCGAGGTGCTCGCCGCAGACCTCGAGGGGAAGCCCATCGACGAAGTGAACCGCATCCTCGCGGAATCGGGGATCTGGCTCGACAACATCCTGCAGACGACGGGGCTTCTCGTCGGCGGCCTCGTGTGGGGCATCATCGCCGACCGCCGCGGGCGCCTGAGCGTGCTGTTCGGCTCGATCCTCTGCTACTCGCTCGCGAACCTGCTGAACGCGGCCGTCACCGATGTCGATCCGAACGGGCCGCTCGGGTTCCTGCACGCGCTCGGGCTTGGAAGCGCCATCAACCAGTACGGCCTCCTGCGCTTCATCGCGGGCTTCGGCCTCGCGGGCGAGCTTGGCGCAGGGATCACGCTCGTCGCGGAGCTCGTGAGCAAGGAGCGGCGCGGACTCGCGACGACGGTGGTGGCGGCGGTGGGCATCCTCGGCGCCGTCGCGGGGTACTTCACCACGCAGTTCGTCGGCTGGCGCACGGCGTTCGTGATCGGCGGCGTGCTCGGGCTCGCGCTCCTCGCGCTGCGCATCGGCGTGGTCGAGAGCGGGCTCTTCGCGCAGGCGAAGGAGTCGCGCGTCGGCGGCCGAGGCGCGTTCTGGAGGCTGTTCTGGCCCGCCGAGAGGCTCAAGCGCTACGCATGCACCGTCCTGATCGCCGTGCCGATCTGGTTCGTCGTCGGCACGCTCGTCAAGTATTGCGACAGGATCATGCCGAGCCTCGGCCTCGAGGGCGCGGAGCAGCCGAACCCCGCGCGCGCGATCATGTGGTGCTATGTGGGCCTCGCGGCGGGCGACCTCGGAAGCGGACTCCTGAGCCAGTGGCTCCGCTCGCGCCGCCGCGCGATCTGGATCTTCCACGGGCTCACGCTCGCCGCCATCGCGCTCTACTTCACGGTCGGCGCGCAGAGCCTCGCGGCGTTCTACGCGGTCATCTGCTTCGCCGGCTTCGCAAGCGGCTACTGGGCCGTCTTCGCCACGATCGGGGCCGAGCAGTTCGGCACCAACCTGCGCGCGACCGCGGCGACGACCGCGCCCAACATCGTGCGCTGGTCCGCGGCGTGGACGGGCGGCCTGTGGCTCTACCTGAGCGGATCGATCGAGGCGTGGACGGCGGCCGCGATCGTGGCCGCGATCGTCATGCCGATCGCGATCCTCGCGACCTTCGGCCTGCGCGAGAGCTACGGCACGGACCTCGACTTCGCGGAGAAGTGAACGCCGCCTACACTCGCGGCCCGAAGGAATTCCATGACGCAGCCCGCCCGCACGATCGCCGCCACTCTGTCCGCACTCAGCCTCGCCGTGCTCGGGCTTGGGGCGCTGTCCGCCTGTTCGGCGACGCCCGGGCCCGTCGCGCCCACGGGCGCAGGCACCTACATGCTGACCGTCCTCGACGCGACGAGCGGACGCCCAGTCGAGGGCGTCGAGCTCGTGGCGAGCGCGTCGGGTGCGCGCTTCAGCGGCACGGCCGCATCCATTGCGACGACCGACGAGGACGGCATCGCCGTGCTGCGCTTCGGAAACTGGGGCGCCGTCGAGCTGCGCGTGACGCAGGACGACGCCGCGGAGCGCTGGCTCGTGACGCAGGACCGCGTGGCAGTGAACGGCGGCAAGAGCTCGATCGAGCCGCTGCGCATGATGGTCGGCTCGCGGCGACAGGGCGGCGCGAGCGCGTTCGCGCTGTCGATCACGCGCGTCGAGCGCGGCGGCAAGATCGACGCGAATTGAGCGGCGGTGACGGCGACCGGTCAAGCCGCGAGTTCTTCAAGCCGCGAGTTCTTCAAGCAGCGGTCCGATCGCATCCGCAACGCGCGCAGAGGTGCGCGCGAGGTTGCGCAGGAACGCCTCGTGCGTCGGTTCGTGGTGGTCGACGAGATCGGTGATTCCCTTCAGCGCCACGAGCGGGCGGCCGTGCTCTCGGCAGACGAGGGCGAGCGCGGCGAGCTCCATCTCCTTGGCGATCGCGCCGTGTCGCGCGAAGAGCGCGAGTTCGTCGGCGGTGGCGTCGAGGCTGGCGCCCGTCGAGACGAGCCCCGCGCGGGCGTCGAGCGCTGCGGAGAGCCGCGCCAGCATCGCGTCGTCGGCGGAGAGCCGCGTGTGCGCGCGGGCGACGGCGTCGAAGCCGCCGAGCGCGACGCGCGCGTCGTGGAACATCGTGTCGCGCGCGACGACGAGGTCCGCGATCCGCTGCCCCTGCCGCTCGAACCCGCCCGCGGTGCCTGCGTTCACCACGATGTCGCAGGGAATCCGCTCAAGCGCGCGTGCGAGCGTGGCCGCCGCATGCACGGGCCCGATGCGGTCGACGCCCGTCTCCGTGCAGATTCCAGGGGAAAGAAGCGACACCTCGAGCCCTGCCCCGTTCGAGCCGATGCGCCCGCTGCGCACGCCCGCGCTGCCGATCGGGAGCCTGTCGGGCGCGAGGCCGAGCGCGCGCGCGATCGGCGCTGCCTCCGCCTCCATGGCCACGAAGACCAGCGCGCGTCGCGGATGACGGGGCAGTGGCGGCAGCGTGAAGTCCGCGCGCAGAGGCGCGCCGTCAGACGGCAAGGGGCTCTCCGCGCGCGGGCAGCGCGCACTCGAGCGAGAGCTCGTCGCGCAGCTTCGCGGCAAGCGCGCCGCGCGCAGCATCCGTGCCGTGGTTCAGCACGACGCGCGACGGCTTGCGTCCGAAGCGGCGGAACCACTCGACGAGATCCTCCTGGTAGGCGTGGCCCGAGAGGCCCTCGACGCGCGCGGTCGACGCGCGGATGGGGATCACCTTTCCGCTCGAGAACTGCGCGCGTTCCGCGCCACGCTCGATGCGCGAGGCGAAGCCGTCCTCGGGCTGGTATCCGCCGAGAAGGAGCAGGCAGTCGGGCCGGTCGATCGACTCCTCGAGGTGGCGCAGCATCGGCCCTGCGTCCATGAAGCCGCTGCCCGCGAGGATGATTCCACCGTGGACCATGCGGTCGATCGCCATCGACTCGCGCTTCGACAGGACATAGTGGAGCTCGGGGAACCAGAGCGGCGCCTCGCCCGTGCGCACGGCCGCCGCGATGTCGGGCGCGAGATACTCGGGGTGGCGGTAGAGCGACTCGATGCCGTGCACGGCCATCGGCGAGTCGACATAGACATTGAGCCCGTGCATGAGGCCGCGTGCGTGGAGCCGCGCGAGGCGGTGGACGAGGAGCTGCGCGCGCCCGAGCGCGAAGACGGGCGCAAGCACCTTGAGCTTGCGGCGCGCCGCGTCCGCGACGATCGCGGCGAGCGTCTCGTCGGTGTCGGCGTGCGTCTTGCGCGGGCGCTCGCCGTTGGTCGACTCGACGACCACCACATCCGCGTCGGCGGGGTGGTGCGGCGCCGCGAGGAGCGAGACGGCGCCTGCGCGATGCGGCCCGAGGTCGCCCGTGAAGTAGAGCCTGCGGCGCCCGGCGCCCGAGCCGATCGTGAGCTCGGCGCTCGCGGCGCCCGGCGTGTGGCCCGCGTTGCGGAAGACGAGCGACACGAGCGGCGCGACCTTCACCTCGCGGTCGAGCGGCACGCCCTCGATCGCGTCCATCGTGTCGCGCACATCGGGAATGTCGAAGAGACGCTGCGCGGGCGGGAACGAGGGCGCTGGGCCCGGCTCCTCGCCTGCGAAGAGCGCGCGCGACCAGGGCGAGGTTCCGCTTGCGCGTTCATAGACGCGCCCGCGCTGGAGCCGCGCGCTCGACCGCAGCACGCGGCCAAGGAGCTCATGCGTGGCCGTGGTGGCGTAGATGCGGCCCTTGAAGCCGAGCGACGGCAGCATCGCGAGGCGCCCGCAGTGGTCGATGTGCGCGTGCGTGACGACGACCGCGTCGAGCGACGCGAAGTCGATCGGCGGCGCGACGGCGTTGCGCGCCTCGTCCTCGGGCGACCCCTGGAACATGCCGAAATCGACGAGGATGCGGGCCTTCTCGGTGCGGACGAGCGTGCAGCTTCCCGTCACCTCGCCTGCGGCGCCGTGGAACTCGAGTGTTGCGCCGATCGTCATGTCGTCCGGTCTCCTTGGCGGGCGGGTGCGCCTGCCGTCTGCTGCGGGAACCACGCGAGGTCGAACACCTCCTCGAGGGGCGACCACCACTCGCCCTCCTTCGCGAAGGGCGCGGGCCGCTGGAAGGTGCGCATCAGCGCGTCCCACTCGCTCGTGCGAGGGTCGCGCGCGTAGTCCTGGTATCGCGCGGGGTCGAAGCCGTCGTCTGTCTCGACGAGCATGAACAGCCGCGTTCCGCCGCGCCAGATGCGCATGCCGCGGATCCCGATCGCGCGCAGGCCCTCGGTGACCTCGGGCCAGACGGCGCGGTGATGGCGCAGATATTCGTCGACGCGCGCGGGGTCGTCGACGAGATCGAGAGCCTGTGCGAACACGCGCATGTCGAGAAGGTACCTGATTCATCGACGAACTGCGTCGATCGGATACCGTGACAGGCATGGGACCGTTCCGTGCGGATCATGCCTCGTTCGACTGGCTCGTGCTGACGGCCGCCAACGCGCGCCAGGCTGCGGCGTACGAGGAAGAGCTGCGCGATCGATTCGGCCGCGACGGGAGCATGGCGGGCGGAGATCGCGTCGCGCAAGCGTTTGCGATGGCCGATGCACGCGATGCCCGCATCGGTTCAGGCGCTGCGACCGTGCTTGCGCTCGCGGAGGTCGCGCGGCGCCTGCTTCGCGCAAGGCGCGCGCGATCGCTCGCCGAGCTCTTCCGCGACGAGCGCGTCCTCATCCTCCATTCGGGCGGCGATTCGCGCCGGCTCCCGATGCACGCGGTCGAGGGCAAGATCTTCGCACCGATTCCGCGGTCGGCCGAGGGCGGCGCGGGCGCGGGCGTGCTCGACCTCCTGATCGACGACCTTGCGTCGCTTGCGCCGCGAGCGGGCGGGGAGGTGCTCGTCGGCGCGGGAGACGCTGTGATCGGCCTTGCGCGCGATCCCGTGCGCTTCGAGGGCGCGGGCGTCATCGGGGTCGCGCAGAAGGCAGGCGTCGGGCGCGCGTCGCGGCACGGCGTCTTCGTGCGCGGACGCGGCGACGAGGTCGCTGCGTTCCTCCAGAAGCCCGATCTGCGCGCGCTGCGTGCGTCGGGCGCGCTCGGCCGCGATGGCCGCGCGCTCGTCGATCTCGGGCTGTTCTCCTTCGACCCTGCCTCGGTCGCGGCGCTCCTCGATGGTGCGGGCGTGCGGCTGCGCGCGGGGCGCATCGTGTTCGCGCGCGGCGGGCTTGCCGACCGCGCCGCGCGCGCCGAGCTGCCGTCGATCGACCTCTATCGCGAGATCGCGATGGCGTTGCCGCGGCGTGTGCGCCGCGACGGCTACCTCGGGGCCTGCGCTCCAGGCGTGCTCGCGGGGCCGCTCGCCTCGCTCTTCGACGCGATGCGCGGCACGGATTTCCGCGTGCAGGTCGCCGAGGTCGGCGACTTCCTCCACATCGGCTCGATGCGCGAGATGCTCGACGCGCTGTGCGGCCCGCGCGCGCGGGTCCGCGCCTTCGGCGTCGCCACCGATGGGCGCGCCGTGCAGGCGCTCGATGCGGTGCCGCCCGCGCGCACGATGCGGTCGCGCGCCATCTTCGACCGCTGCGATGCGACGAAGCTCGCGCCCGAGGGCGACAACATCGTCGCGCGCATCGACGGCGCGCTCGCGGGAGCGCTGCCGAAGGAGGTCGCCGTGTTCGGCGTGCCGCTTTCGCGCGGCGGCGAGGCTGTCGTCGCATGCCACATCGACGACGACTTCAAGACGGCCTTCGCGCAAGGTGGCACGGTGCTTGGCGTCTCGCTCGAGCGCTTCGCTGCGCGCGCGCGCGCCGCGCCGAGCGCGATCGCCGCGGGCGATGGAACCCTGTGGGATGCACGGCTCTGGTGCAGGGCCGACGCGAGCGATGCGCTGGCGACGGTGCGGTGGATGTGGGAAGGCCGCGCGGCGCCCGCGGCGTGGCGGCGCGCGCGGAAGTGGTCGCTGCGCGAGCTCGTCGCGCAGGCCGATGCGGGAGCAGGCCTCGCGCAGCGCGCGCGTGGCGCGTGGAGGGCGGCGTGCGCCGACGGCGGGGTTCCGCCGATCGAGCGCGCCCGCGCTGCGGCGCGATGCGCGAGGATCGGCGGTGTCTCGCGGGCGGAGTGCGAGTCGCTGCGGCGGGCGGCGCTCGTCGCCGTCGGCGAGGCGGTTCTCTCGCGGTTCGAGCTTCCTGCGCGCCCCGTGCGCGCCGCGATCATGCACGACCAGGCGGTGTGGACCTCGATGCCCGTGCGCGTCGACCTCGCGGGCGGCTGGACCGACACGCCGCCGATCTGCAACGCAGTCGGCGGCGGCGTGGTGAATGTCGCGGTGACGCTGCGCGGACAGCTTCCGATCCAGGTCGTCGCGAAGCTCGAGGAGGAGCCTGTCATCCGCATCACGAGCACCGATCTCGGCGAGACGCGCGTGATCCGCGATGCGCGCGGCCTCGCCGAGCGCGGCGACCCGACGCGCTGGTCGAGCCTCGCGGAGAACGCGCTGGTGCTGACGGGCGCTGCGCCCGCCGATCCCAAGGCCTCGCTCGCCGCGTGGCTGCGCACCGTCGGCGGCGGCATCTCGCTCACGCTCTTCAGCGCCGTGCCGAAGGGCTCTGGCCTCGGAACGAGCTCGATCCTCGGCGCCGCGACGATCCACGCGCTCGACCGCGTCTTCGGGCGCGAGCGGACGCCTCCCGAGCTCTTCGCCGCGACCAGCGCGCTCGAGCAGATGCTCGGCTCGCGCGGCGGCTGGCAGGATCAGGTGGGCGGCGTGGTGGGCGGGTTCAAGCTTGCTTCGACGCAGGCGGGCGCCGACCAGCGCCCGTCTGTCGCGCCGATCGCGGTGCCCGCGCCCTTCGCCCGCGAGCTCGCGTCGCGCTCGCTCCTCTACTTCACGGGCGAGCGCCGCATGGCGAAGAACATCCTCGAGAGCGTGGTGTGGAACTGGCTCACGCACGAGCCCGCGGCCATCGACGCCGTGCGGCGGCTGCGTGCGAACGCGGGGCGCATGCGCGCCGCGCTCGAGGCGGGCTCGATGGAGGGTTTCCTCGCCGAGATCGGGGAATACTGCGCGTGCAAGCGCGCGATCGACCCTGGCAGCTGCCCTCGGTCGTTCGACGAGCTCGCCGCGCGATGGAGGCGGGAACTCTCCTCATGGTGCTTCGCGGGCGCGGGCGGCGGCGGCTTCATGCTGCTCGTCGCGCGCAGCGAGCGCGCCGCGGCGCGGCTCGCGGCGTCGATCGAGCGCGCCCCGCCGCATCCGCGGGCGCGCGCGTTCGCCCTCGAGGTCGACGCCGTCGGGCTTCGCTGCGCCGTTCTCTGACGGCGCGCCGCGCGTACCATGCGCGTCATGAAGGACGGAGCGCAGCAGACGAAGCCTCTCGCGACGAGCCGGCCGTGGCTCTCCGTCGCGGGCTGCCTCGGCGGCGGTGCGCTGACGGCGCTGTTCGTCTTCCTCGTGATCGTGGCCATCGCGCTGTATCTCCTGTGGCCGCGCATCATCGACCTCACGCGCGGCCCCGAGACGATGGTGCTGCAGGCGATCGGCGAGCTGCGCAAGGCGCCCGCGCTGAAGGTGGCCGACAGGGAGATCGCCGTGCGCATCGAGCATTCGGTTCCGCGCGAGTGGACCGTGCGGCCATGGATGGTGCCGATCGGCCCCGGCTACCGCCTCGAGGTCGGGCGCACGACGGTCGCGATCGATGTCCCCGAGAACCGCGTGCAGTACATCGTGCCCTTCGACGGGGAGACGCAGCCGAAGGTCGCCGCAAGCGCCGACGGAAAGCTGGTGATCGTCACCATGCCGCCGCCGCGCGTCGACGAGAAGGTCGTCGAGGTGCAGAGCGACCCCGCGAGGCTGCGCGTCGACTTCGACCGCGACTGGCTCAACCACATCCTGCCGGAGGGCGAGGTCCGCGACGAGGCGCTCGCCATGATCCGCGCGCGCGTGGTCGAGACGGCGTCCGCGCCGTCGGCGATCTTCGAGGTGCGCGAGAAGGCGCGCGAGACGGTCGCCGAGATGATCCGCGCGCTGCTTCCGCCTCGGCTCGCCGACTGCGAGATCATCGTGCGCTGGAGCGACGAGGAAGCGGTTCTTCCGTAGGCGGACGGCGCGACTGATACAGTGCGGCGATGCCGCAGGCGATCCCGTTCCATCGCTCCGTGCTTGGCCGCGTCATGATGCTCGGCGTGCTGCCCGCGGCGCTCGTCGTCGTGGCGGTGGTCGTCCTCAACAGCGTGCGCGCGTGGAGCGACCTTCGCGGCGAGCTCGAGCGGGACCTCCGCAGCGCGACCGAGCTCGTGGTCGAGGAGGTCGAGCTCCTCAACAGGAAGCATGTCGAGCTCGTGCGCCTCGTCGCGCTGGCACAGGAGTCGGGGCAGTTCGGCAGGCGCGCGGAGACGCTCGACTACCTCGAGCGCATCCTCCGCGCGAACCCGCGCGTCCATGCGGCCTACGTCGCCTACGAGCCCGACGCAGACGGGCAGGATGCGCTGGGCGCGCAGGCAGGCGTGCCCGCGGAGGCGCTCGGCGCGGGCGGACGCTTCTACGCATACCTCAAGCGCGCGCCCGAGGCGGCGGGCGGGCTCGTGCTCGAGCCGATCGAGGATGTCGCGGAGGACGGCGGCCTCTGGTACGCGTTCCCGAAGACGCGCTTCGAGCGGAGCGGCGTCGCGGACCCCGTCGTCACGAAGCCCTACACCTATCTCGGCACCGACATCATGGAGCATGTCGCGCCCATCGTGCGCGACGGGCGCTTCGTCGGCATCGCGGGGCTCGACATCGCGCTGACGGACCTCCAGCGCAGGCTCGATGAGATCGCGCGCGAGCTCGACGCCGACATCTTCCTCGAGACGCGCGGCTTCTTCGTCGCCGCCACGACCGATGCTTCCGGCGGCGCACCGCTGCGCACGACCGAGATCGCGCGGTCGCCGCTCGCGTCGTTCTTCGACGATGCGCGCGGCCGCGCGCCCTCGATGCGCGTGGCGGTCGACCCGATCACGAAGGAGGAGTGCTACTTCTACAGCGCCGCCGTCGAGACGGGCGGTTGGCGGCTTGTCCTGCGCAAGCGCACGGATGCGATCGCCACGCGCCTCGAGGGCCTCTTCGCGGTCAACCTCATCACGGCGGTGGCGGGGATCCTGCTGATCGTCGGGATCCTCTCCGCGGGCGCCGTCTCGTTCGGCGGGCGCGTGCGCGCGGCGCATCGGGCGGCCGAGCGGATCGCCTCGGGGAACCTCGCGGGCGAGCCGATCGCGGTGACGGGAAGCGATGAGAGCGCCGAGCTCGTGCGCGCGATGAACGCGATGACATCCGACCTCGCCACGATGGTGCGCGCGGTGCGCGAGGCGTCGTCGCGGCTCTCTGCGACCAGCGTGCAGCTTGCCGCGACCAGCCGCGAGCAGGGCGCGACGGCGGGCGCCTTCGGCGGCTCGACCGCGCAGATCGCAGCCGCGATCCGCGAGATCGCCGCGACGCAGACGGAGCTCCTGCGCTCGATCGAGACGGTCGACCGCGGCGCGCGCCGCACGCGCGAGGCCGCGGAAGGCGGGCGCGCGCGCCTCGACGGCATGGCGTCGTCGATGGCGCGCCTCGACGGCGCGACCGCGGAGATCGGCGAACGCCTCGGCGTGATCGCGGAGAAGGCGGGCGCGATCAACGCGGTCGTCGTCACGATCACCAAGGTCGCGGAGCAGACGAACCTCCTCTCCGTGAACGCGGCGATCGAGGCGGAGAAGGCAGGCGAGGCGGGCCTCGGCTTCCTCGTCGTCGCGCGCGAGATCAGGCGCCTCGCCGACCAGACCGCGACGGCCTCGCTCGACATCGAGCGCATCGTGCGGCAGATGCAGCAGTCGGTCGCGGCGGGCGTGGCCGAGATGCGCCGTTTCGCCGAGGAGATGCGCACGGGCACGGACGACGCGCGCCGCGTCGCCGAGGACCTCGGCGGCATCATCGGCGAGATGCAGGCCTCCTTCACGAGCTTCTCCGAGGTGCAGCAGGGGATGGCGAGCCAGGCCGCAGGCGTGGCGCAGATCGAGGACGCGGTGGTGCAGGTCGCCGCGGGCGCACGGCAGACGGCCGTCAGCGTGGGCGAGTTCACCCGCGTGGCCGACGAGCTTGCGCACGCGGTCGCGGTGCTCGAGGACGCGGCCGCGCGCTTCACGCTGCGTGCGGGGGATGCGGGCGCCGCCGACGGCGCGGGGAAGGGCTGACCGCGATGCAGGTCCTGTTCACATCGGTCCGAGGACAACGGCTCGCGCTCGACTGCGCCGATGTGGTCGAGGTGCTGCCCGTGGTCGCGCACCGGCCCGCGGGCACAGGGCCGCGCTGGCTCCTCGGGCTCTTCAATCTCCGCGGCGCGCTCGTGCCGCTCGTCGACCTCTCGCTCATCCTCGACGAACGCGCGGAGCCGCTTCGACGCGGCTCGCGCATCGTCGTCCTGCGTCTCGGCGGCGCATTCGCGGACGGCGATCTCTTCGGCGGCGGAACCGACCCGATGCGCGGCATCGTGGGTCTTCTCGTCCCCGAGATCTCCGGGCCGTTCACCCGGGACTTCTCCGCGCGCGGCGCGCACGAGGGCTTCACCTTCGCGGGCGCGTCGCACCTTGGGCCGACGATCGTCGACGAGGGCGAGGGCGCCGCGCCGCCCGTCGAAGGCGCGCCGCAGATGGTGCAGCTGCTCCGCTGCAGGCGCCTTCTCGAAGGCGACGCCGCGCTGCGCGAGCTGCCGAGGAGCGCGGGCGAGTGAACGGCATGAGCGGCCATGACGCCGACCCCGCGGCACGCACCGCGCTGCGCGCGCTGATGGCGCGTCTCTTCGGCGAGAGCGGCTTCTCGCGCGATTCCGTCGAGCGTGCGCGCGGCGCGATCGAGCTGCATCTCGCGCGCCGCGCTCGTGAGAACGGCACCTCGCTCGAGAAGATGGCGGAGCGCGCCGCGCACGAACGCGCCGAGTACTCGCGCATCGAGTCGCTCGTGGCGCCGCCCGAGACCTGGCTCTTCCGCACGCCCGAGAGCTTCGCGTGGCTTCGCGGGCGCGCGAGGTCGCATGCCGCCGCGAACCGCGGCTTCCGCGCGCTTCTCGTCGGCGCGGGCGGCTGGTGCGAGCCGTGCTCCGCGGCCGCAGCGATCCTCGACGGCTTCGCAGGCGCGCGGCGCGATGTTCCGCCGATCGAGGTCATCGCGGTCGACCGCGACGAGACGCTCTTCGCACGGCCGATGCGGTTCTCGGGAATGGAGCTTCGCGGAGGCGTGCCGCAGTGGGCGGAGCGGTTCCTTCCGCCCGCAGCCGCAGCGCGCGGCGCGGCGAACGCGCGCGAGGCGTCGCCCGAGGTCGCGGCGTGCCTGCGCAGCGCCCGCGCGACGGTCGACGGGCTTCTTGCGGGCGGCGCGGCCGCGCGCGCAGCCCTCGGCGGCACCGCGTCGTTCGACGCGGTCTTCTTCCGCAATGTCGCCATCTATCTCGACGACGCCGTGCGCACGCGCGCCTTCGCGGGGCTTGCGCGGCTTCTCGCCGACGACGGCGCGCTCTTCGTCGGCCACGCGGAGGTCGAGGTCGCCGCGCGCGCAACGGGTCTTGCATCTGTCGACGCATCGGGCGTGTTCGCGCTGGTGGCGAGGCGACGCACGGATGGAACAGCGCCCGCGCGTGGCGACGCCCCGGCCGCGGCGAAGGGGGAGGAGCCGCGTGGCGAGCCGCGCGAAGAACCGCGCGAGGAACCGCGCGACGATTCCCCTCGCGCTGCGCGCACGCCCGCGCCGCCGCCGCGCGACGCGGCGTGGCATCTCGCCGACGCCGTGCGCCATGAAGAGGCGGGCGACAGCGCGGCCGCGCGCACGGCCATCGCGAAGGCGCTCTACCTCGACCCGCGGCATGAGGAAGCGCTTCTCGCGGCCGCGCGGCTTGCGGAGGCGGCGGGCGACGGGCGTGCTGCGGAGCGTTTCCGCGCGCGTGCGCTTCGCGCGCATCTCGATGTTCATCGCAGCGAGGATCGCGCCTGATAGGCTGCAGTCGACGGACACGCGATGCCCACGAGCGACGAGCCCAACTTCCTGCGCCAGACGCGCGATGACCTCGACCGGATGCGCGCGCTCCTCGATCGTCCGCTCTCGCCCGAGGAACTCGCAGCGAACACGGCGCTCGTGTCTGCGCCCGCCGCCGAACGCGCGGGTGGAACGCGCGGTCTCCTCGTCTTCGCGCTCGGCGCAGAGCGGCTCGGGCTCGACGCGGCGCACGCGCATCGCGTCGTTCCCATCTCCGCCGTCCGCCGCGTGCCGCACCGCACGAACGCCGTGTTCGCTGGAATCGCCAACATCGGCGGCGAACTGACGCCCGTCGCCCGTGCAGGCCAGGCGCTCGGAGTCGCCGTCACGGAGCAGGCCACGCGCTTCATCGTGATCGGCCCGCCCAACGCGCGCTGGGCCTTCGGCGTCGACTCTGTCGAGGGACTGCGGCGGTTCGATCCTTCGCGCACGCTTCCGCCGCCCGCGACGGTGCGGCACGCCGCGGACGGCTGCACGGAGGCGCTCGTCGAGATCACCGCGCGCGATGGAAACGGATCGTCGCTCGTCTCGATCCTCGATCCCGCGCGGCTCGCAGCGCTCTTCGCGAGGAGCCTCGCATGAGCGATCTCGGCGGCTTCTCGCTCTTCGAGCTCTTCCGCGCAGAGGCGGAGACGCACGCCGCGGCGCTGAGCGACGGACTCGTGCGGCTCGAGGGAACGAGCGACGCGTCGGTGGTCGAGCCCCTGATGCGCGCGGCGCACTCGATCAAGGGCGCCGCGCGCGTGATCGGGCTCGACATCGCGGTGCGTCTCGCGCACGCGATGGAGGATGTGCTCGTCGCGATGCAGAAGGGCCGCGAGGTGATCCAGCCCTCGCGCATCGACCAGCTGCTGAAGGGCACCGACCTCCTCGCGTCGCTCGCGAGGATCGACGAGGCTGCGGTGCCCTCGTGGAGCGGCGAGAACGAGCCCGCGCTCGACGCGCTGGTCGAGGCGCTGCGCGCTGCGCCGCCTGCAGCGAAGCCTGCATCCACGCCTTCATCCACGCCTGCACCCACGCCTTCACCCACTCCTGCGGTTGCGCCGACGCCAGAGCCCGCGCAGGCTCCGGCGAAGGCGCACGAGACGGCGGTTGCGCCGCCCGCAGCGCCTTCCGCCGCAGCCGCGCCCGCACGCGCAAGCAGCGTGCGCGTCACGGCCGAGAAGCTCGACAGGCTGCTGCAGCTCGCGGGAGAGACCATGCTCGAGGCGCGCCGGCTCGGCGGGCTCCGCGACGAGGCGCTCGAGCTGAAGCGCGAGCTCGTGCGGCTCGAGGACGAGCTCGACCGACTTCGCACCGAGGCGCGCCGCGCGGGAATCGACTCTTCGACGCTTGCACCCGCACGCGGCGCGGTCGAGCGCGGGCAGGCGCGCGTCGTCTCGCATCTCCTCGCGATCGAGGGCGCCATCCGCCGCGGCGAGGAGACATCGACGGAGCTCTACCACGAGGTCCTCTCGAGCCGCATGCGCCCGTTCGCGGATGCGACCGCGTCGCTCTCGCGCACGGTGCGCGACCTTTCGCGCCAGCTCGGGAAGGACGCGCGGCTCGAGGTCGTCGGCGAGCAGGTGCCCGTCGACCGCGATGTCCTCGCGCGGCTCGATGCGCCGCTCAACCACATGCTGCGCAACGCGCTCGACCACGGCGTCGAGATGCCCGACGAGCGCCGCGCGCGCGGCAAGCCGCAGCAGGCCGTGCTGCGCGTCGAGGCACGCCACCACGCGGGAATGCTGCGCATCCGCGTCAGCGACGACGGCCGCGGCATCGACCTCGAGTCGCTGCGCGAGCGGATCGTGCGCAAGGCGCTCGCCTCGGGCGACATGGCCGCCACGCTCGACCGCCAGGAGCTGCTCGAGTTCCTCTTCCTGCCGGGGTTCTCGACCGCGAAGGAGGTCACCGACATCTCGGGCCGCGGCGTCGGGCTCGATGTCGTCCAGTCGACGGCGCGCGAGATCGGCGGCACGGCGCGCATCGAGACGGATCTCGGGCGCGGCACCGCGTTCGAGCTCGAGCTTCCGATCACGCTCTCCGTGATCCGCGCGCTGCTCGTCGAGGTCGCGGGCGAGATCCTCGCGTTTCCGCTCGCGCGCATCGAGCGCGTGCTGCGGCCCGAGGCCTCCGAACTGCGCACGGTCGAGGGACGCATCCAGCTCCTTCTCGACGGCGCATCGATCGGCGTCGTCGACGCGGCGCGTGTCCTCGCGCTCGCGGAGTCCCGCCGCGCGGCCGAGCGCGAGAGCCTCGTCGTCCTCGGCGGCGCGCTCGGTGGTTCGCGCGGCGCGGCCGACGGCGATCTCTACGCGCTCGCGGTCGACGGGCTCGTGGGCGAGGAGGACCTCGTCGTGCGGCCGCTCGACCCGCGCCTCGGCAAGGTGCCGCATCTCTCGGCCGCGGCCGTGCGGGAGTCGGGCGAGCCCGTGCTCATCGTCGACACCGAGGATCTCCTCCAATCCGTGCGCGCCGCGCTCAGCGAGGGAAAGCTGCGCGGCGCGCGGCCCATGCACGCGCTCGGCGCTCGGCGCGCGCAGCGTGCGCTCGTCGTCGACGATTCCGCGACCGTGCGCGAGGTCGAGCGGCAGATCCTGAAGCGCATGGGCTTCGAGGTCGAGACCGCGGTCGACGGGCTCGACGGCTGGCACACGCTGCGCGACGGCGTCTTCGATCTCGTCGTCAGCGACATCGACATGCCGCGCATGAACGGAATCGAGTTCGTGCGCACCCTGCGCGGCGACGCGCGCTTCGCGAGCGTCCCCGTGATCGTGGTCAGCTACAAGGACCGCGAGGAGGACCGTCTCGCTGGGCTCGAGGCGGGCGCGACCGCGTACCTCACGAAGGGCGCGTTCCAGGACAGCACCTTCGCCGACACCGTGCGCGACCTCGTGCACGGCCTCGACGACATCGAGCGCGGCGAGAAGGTCGAGGAGGGACGCTGATGCGCGTGGCGATCGTCAACGACCTCGCGGTCGCATGCGAGGCCCTGCGGCGCGCGCTCGCGACCGATCCGTCGCTCACGGTCGCGTGGGTCGCGCGCGACGGCGCGGAGGCGGTCGAGTGCGCGAAGCGCGACAGGCCCGACCTCGTGCTGATGGATCTCGTCATGCCGAAGATGGACGGCGTCGCGGCCACGCGCGAGATCATGCGCGTTGCGCCGTGCCCGATCCTCGTGGTGACGGCGACCGTGAGCGGAAACGCCGCGCTCGTCTACGAGGCGCTCGGCGCGGGCGCGCTCGACGCAGTGAACACGCCGACCCTCGGCGGCGCGGGTGGCGTCGCGGGCGCGGACGATCTCGTGCGGCGCATCCATCGCGTGGCGCGCGCGGTCGCAGGGGACTCGCGCGGCGCGACGGCGCCGGGCGCGCGGCCCGTCGCATGCGCGCCCGAGGCAGCGCGCGGCGCGTCCATCGCGCGTGCGCCGATCCTCGCGATCGGCGCCTCGACGGGCGGCCCGAGCGCGATCGCAGCCGTGCTCGCAGCGATGCCGAGGCCGCTTCCGTGCGCGGTGGTCGTCGTCCAGCATGTCGCGAGCGAGTTCGCGGGCGGCTTCGCTGAGTGGCTCGCCGCGGAGTCGCGGCGCAGCGTGCGCCTCGCGCGGGCGGGCGAGGCGCCGCGCATCGACGAGGTGGTGATCGCGGGCGACGACAGCCATCTCGTCCTCTGCGCCGACGGCACGCTCCGTGCAAGCGACGAGCCGCGCGACCTCGTGCACCGCCCTTCGGTCGACGAACTCTTCGCATCGCTCGCGCGGCATGCGCCCGCGGGCGTCGCGGCGCTCCTCACGGGCATGGGCCGCGACGGCGCCCAGGGCCTCGCGCAGCTTCGCGCGGCGGGCTGGCACACGATCGCGCAGGACGAGGCGACGAGCGTCGTCTGGGGCATGCCTGGTGCCGCGCATCGGCTCGGCGCAGCGGTCGAGACGCTTCCGCTCGGCGCGATCGGCGCGGCCGCGGCCGCCGCGCTTGCACGGAGACGGCCATGACGGAACACCCACAGCGGAAGGACAGGCCCCCAGCGATGCAGAACCTCGACACCATCGACCGCGTGCTTCTCGTCGACGACCAGGGAATCGTGTGCGAGGCCGTGCGCCGCATGATCGCCACGCAGGGCGCGTGCGAGTTCCGCGCCGTGCAGGACCCGCTGCAGGCGATCGCCGTGGCGGAGTCCTTTCGCCCGACCGTGATCCTGCAGGACATCGAGATGCCGGGAAGGAACGGGCTCGACATGATCCTCGCCTACAAGGAGAGCGACGCGACGCGCGCCGTGCCCATCGTCATGCTCACGGGCAAGGAGGACCCCGCCGTGAAGGCCGATGCGTTCGCGCGCGGCGCAAGCGACTACCTCGTGAAGCTGCCGCATCCCGTCGAGCTCGTCGCGCGCATCCGCCATCACTCGCGCGGCTACCGCATGGAGCTTGAGCGCAACGCGGCCTTCGAGGCGCTGCGCGAGAGCGAGGCGCACATGAAGTCGGAGATCAACCGCGCCGCGAGCTATGTGCGCTCCTTGCTCGATCCGCCGCTCGACGGCATCGTGCAGGCGGACTGGCGCTTCGTCCCGTGCGAATCGCTCGGCGGCGATGTCTTCGGCTACCACTGGATCGACGACGACCACCTCGCGATGTATGTCCTCGATGTGAGCGGTCACGGCGTCGGGCCCGCGCTCATGGGCGTGAGCGCGATGAACCTCATCCGCTCGGGCTCGCTCGAGAAGGAGCAGGTGCTCGACCCGACGCGCGTGCTGCAGGCGCTGAACAACGCCTTCCAGATGTCGCGGCACGACGGCATGTACTTCACGATCTGGTACGGCGTCTACGACCGCCGCACACGCGAGCTGCGCTGGTCGGGCGGCGGCCATCCGCCGTCGTTCCTGATGCGCGGCGACACGCTCACGCGCCTCGAGTCGACGACCTACATGGCGTGCATCGCCGAGCAGTACGACGCCCCCACCGAGCGCACCGTGCTCGAGCCGGGCGACCGCCTCTACCTCTTCTCGGACGGCGTCTTCGAGCTCCACACGAAGGACGCGGGGATCTGGGGCCTCGACAGCCTCGAGGCGCTTCTCTCGGCAACTCCTGCCGACCGCGTGCTCGACACCGTGGTCGCGGAGACCCGCAAGGTCGTGCTCGAGGGCCGCGGCATCGCGCCCGATAGCGCGGCGGCCGCCGACGGCGCGGTGGCCTGGGACGACGATTTCTCGCTGATCGAGTTCAGGTTCAACTGAGCGGTTGCAGCCGCCGATCCTTTCAGCCTACCCTTGCCGCCCCCCGCGGCGGTCGCCGCATGGCCAGAACAGCGAGGTCCACATGAAGAGCGTCGTCGTCATCGGAGCAGGCAAGATCGGTCGCATGGCAGCGCATTTCCTCGCGCACTCGGGCGACTACGCCGTGCATGTCGTCGATGCGCACGAGGGCTCGTGGCGCGATGCCGTGGCCGGCCTTCCCAACGCGACGGGCGCGACGGTCGACTTCGCGAACGAGGCGCACCTCGACACGGCCCTCAAGGGGAAGTGGGCGCTCATCTCCTGCGCGCCGTTCTTCTGCAACCCGCTGATCGCAGAGCGCGCGAAGGCGCACGGCGTCCACTACCTCGACCTCACCGAGGATGTCGCCGTCACCAAGAAGGTCATGTCGCTCGCGCAGGGCGCCGCGACGGCGTTCATCCCGCAGTGCGGCTTGGCACCCGGCTACATCACGATCGCCGCGAACCATCTCGCGAAGCCGATGAGCGAGATCCACGAGCTCCGCTGCCGCGTGGGTGCGCTTCCGCGCAATCCGACGAACCAGCTGAAGTACAACCTGACCTGGTCGACCAACGGCCTCGTGAACGAGTACTGCAATCCTTGCGAGGCGCTCGTCGACGGCAAGATGACGCTCCTGCCGCCGCTCGAGAACCTCGAGGAGTTCACGCTCGACGGCATCCAGTACGAGGCGTTCAACACCTCGGGCGGGCTCGGCTCGCTCGGCGAGTCGCTCGCGGGCCGCGCGCGCAGCGTGAACTACAAGACGATCCGCTACCCCGGCCACTGCAGGCTGATCAAGTTCCTGCTCCACGACCTCGGATTCATCGACCGCCGCGAGCAGCTGTGCGAGGTGTTCGACCGTTCGATTCCCGCGACGAAGGACGATGTGATCGTCATCCTGTGCGTCGCGGTCGGCATCGAGAACGGCAAGCTCGTCGAGAAGACGGACGCGCGGCGCGTGCCCGCGAAGACGATCGACGGCAAGCACTGGACGGGCATCCAGATCACGACCGCAGCGGGCGTGTGCGCGGTGCTCGACATGCTGAAGGACGGCCAGGTGCCTCAGAAGGGCTTCGTGAAGATGGAGGATGTGTCGTACGACGCCTTCATCGCGAACCGCTTCGGGCGCGAGTATGTGGTTTGAGCGGGCGTGGTTTGAGCGGGCGTGGTTTGAGCGGTCGCCGCTGCGGCGGCTCCCTCTGGTGCTGGGGATGCGCTTCGTGACCGTG
>CAYMSD010000070.1:14953-18819 GCA_964393015.1 uncultured Klebsiella sp. | reverse complement strand
GGACCATTGGCGCAGTTGGCTAGCGCGTCTCCATGACACGGAGAAGGTCACTGGTTCAAGTCCAGTATGGTCCACTCGAATCACGCCTCGGCTCCTGCCGGGGCGTGTTCGTTTGCGGGGCGTGTTCGTTTGCGGGGAGTGGCCGTCCTCGGCCCGCGCGCCTCCGCTCAGCTCGCCAGCGCGATGCAGCGGTGGGCGATCAGCGCGCACGCCCGCGCGTCGCTCAGGGCGTCGTGGTGCCTGAGCGCGATCTCGAGATGCGCGGAGACCGCCGCGAGGTTGTGGCGCTCGAGCTTCGGGAAGGCGCGCCGCGACATCGCCACCGTGCATGCGATGGGAAAGGGAAGCGCGCGCCCGAGCGCGGACTCGATCTGGGCGCGGTCGAACTGGGCGTTGTGCGCGACGAACAGCGGGGCGGGCGCATCGGCCACGCCTGCGAAGAGCGTCGGCTCCGCAAGCGAGGCGATCGTGGCCGAGAGGAACGCATCGATGTCGCTCCACGCGGCCGACAACCGCGGCGCCCCCGCGACCTGCGCGGGCGTGATGCCGTGGATGCCGATGAACCGCGGGTCGAAACGGGTTCCCGGATCGATGTACCAGTGGCGCTCGCGCACGACCGCGCCGCGTCGGACGACCGACACGCCGATCGAGCACACGGCGCCCCGCGTCGGGCATGCCGTCTCGACATCGATGCCGACGATCGGCGTGGCGACTCCGACCTCGGAACTCGTGATCCTGCGCGGAAGACGGGGGAGGCGCTGCATCACGGGCGCTCCCTGCCGGCGTCCCCCGAGCCGCGCACGAGCCGCTCGACTTCCTCGAGCGGCCGCACGCCCACGACGGCCGCCTCGATGCGGCGCGCGCGGTCGAGCACCACGAGCGTCGGAAAGCCCGCGACGGAGTCGAGCGGCTCCGGAAAGGGCGTCGAGTCGCCCGCGATCAGAAACGCCGCCGATGCGGAGCCGACCTCGCGACGAACGAATCCCGCGACCGCACCGCTTGGTCGCAGCGGATCGACGACGAGGACCGTGCAGCCCGGCTGGAGCGCCGTCGCGTGCAGGAGATTGCGCAGGGCCTCGCCGCTCGGACCGAACGCCGCGTCGACGAAGAGGATCGCGATGCGCTCGTCGCCGTCCCTCGGCTCGAGGGGGACGGTCCGCGCAACATCGGCTTCGACCGCGGCGATCTCGACCCGCTCGACCGTCCGTCCGCGCCACGACTCCGTCTCGCGCATGGCGGAGCGCCCGAGCAGCACCGTCACGAGGAGTGCGCCCCAGAGCAGGGCGCTTGCAACGCTTCCGACGACGCCTGCGAAGCTGAGCGCGATGCCCGCCGCCACGACGGGCCTCCGAAGGCCGCGTCGCCAGGCATCGATGCCCGCCCGAAGGCCGAGCGGCCCGATGAGGAGCCCGAGCATGAACGGGGCCGTCGCGATCGCGCCGATGCCGAGGAGGATCGGGCCGAGCGACGATCGGCGCTCCAGCCACGCGCGGTCGACGGGGTCGAGTTCGCGGGAGTCCCGGTCGGCGGGAGCAGGGCTGTCGGGACGCGCATCGCCTTGATCCATCAACGCACTGTACGGGGCGCGCTGCAGCACCGCATCGCGCGCCGAAGCGCGAGACGCAACCGCCTCGGCAGCTTGGCCTCCGCATGGTTGACGAGGCTTCGTGTGACGGAACTTCCGGCGGCCATCATGAGGAGCCCCGCGATCATGAGCGGAAACCCCGGCACGACTGGGAGCACCCCCAGGACGATTCCGGCGAGGAGCGTGAAGAGACCGACCACGAACAGCGCCGTGCGCCGGAACGCAGATCGCTGGCTTGTCGCGCCTGACGCGGGCAGGAACTCGCCTGCCAGGAGGCCCGCCTCCCGCTCAGGCGGCGGCGCGTCCCGGGGTGGATCGAGGGGCTCGGGTGCGGCGGGCATCGGTTCGGGCACGGCGGTCGCCTTTGGTCGGGACGAGGGTAGGTCGCCTGGCACCGCGAAGCGTCCGTAAACCTGCTTCAGGCGTGGCGAAGGCGGCCGTTTCCGACCGTCGCCCCGCCCGACGAACGGGATTCACCCCTTCCGCCGCTACATTTGCGGTTGTCCCGCAGCCGCCCACGGAGGGATGCGGAATCTGCGCCACACGCGTCCGTCGCGCGAGCCGTTCGAGCACGACACCCAACGCCCCGAGCCTCCTCATGCCAATCAGCCGTTCCTCCAAGCAGCGGGTCAGCCGCGCGCCTTTCGCACATCGCCTCGCCTCTCTTTCGGTCGCGGTCGCGGTCTTCCTCGGGGGAGCAGCGGAGGTCTCCGCCGCGGTCCGTTTCGTCCGCGCGGACCTGACGACCGGCGCCAACAACGGCACGAGCTGGGAGAACGCATACCGAGGTGCGGGCGGACTTGCGGCGGCGCTTTCCGCGAGCGTCTCGGGAGACGAGATCTGGGTCGCAGCGGGCACCTACAAGCCCACGACCACGACATCCCGCACCGTGGCGATGACGCTCAAGTCGGGCGTCGGAATCTACGGCGGCTTCACGGGCGTCGAGACCACGCGCGACGAGCGCGACTTCGAGGCCAATCCGACCATCGTCACCGGCGACCTCCTCGGGAACGACAGCGGAACCGCCAACCTCAACGACAACAGCTACCACCTCTTCGTGGGCTCGGGCGCGAACGCGACCGCGGTCCTCGACGGATTCACGCTTCGCGCAGGCAACGCGAACGGCGCGAGCGCTTCGAACTACGACAAGGGCGGCGCGCTGATCATCCTGAACTCAGGCAGCCCGACCATCCGCAACTGCCTCTTCACCGCGAACCGCTGCACCTTCGGCGGCGGCGCGGTCTACATCTTCACCGCGGCGGCGACCTTCGAGGACTGCCGCTTCGAGTCGAACGTGGGAGGCTCGTTCGGCGGCGCGTTCGACATGAACAACGTGTCGGCGACCTTCAACCGCTGCGTCTTCATCGGCAACAGCGCGGCCCGCGCGGGCGCCTGCGAGAGCTTCGGCGGCTCGCAGACGCGCTACACCAACTGCATCTTCAGCGGCAACACCGCCACGGGCTCGAACGGCGGCGGCGCGCTGTGGATCGGAACCTCGAGTTCGGTGACCGCACGCAACTCGACTTTCGTCGCGAACAACGCAACGAGCCTTGCGGGCGGCGTGATCAACACAGGCGGATCCTCCAGCTTCGTGAACTGCATCCTCTGGGCGAACACGGGCCCCGGCGGCACGACCGCCGCGAACCAGATCACGAACTCGGGCGGCACGACGAGCGTGTCCTACTCGATCGTGCACGGCGGCTTCGCGGGCACCGCCAACCTGAACACGAACCCCGGCTTCGTGAACCAGTCTGCGCGCGACTTCAGGCTCCAGCCCGGCTCGCCCGCGATCGACTCGGGCTCGAACACGGCCGTCCCCGCGGGAACGGTCGTCGACTTCGACGGGATGCCGCGGTTTGCAGATGATCCGGATGTCGCCGACACCGGCGCCGGCACGGGACCAATCGTCGACCGCGGCGCGTTCGAGCGCCAGCCGCCCACGCCGCCCGCGTGCCCGGCGGACCTCGACGACGATGGCTCCGTGGGCGCATCCGATCTGGCGGCGCTCCTGAGCGCATGGGGAACGAAGGGCGCCGCCGACCTCGATGGCGATGGATCGGTCGGCGCCTCCGATCTCGCGGCGCTCCTGAGCGCCTGGGGCCTGTGCGGAAAGTAGTGCGTTTCCGCGGGGTCTGAAGGCCTTTACGGGCTGCGAAAGTTCGCTATACTCTTCGGCTCGCGTGCGACCGTAGCTCAATTGGATAGAGCACGAGCCTACGAAGCTCGGGGTTGCAGGTTCGATTCCTGCCGGTCGCGTTTCTCTTCACAAATGAAGTCGGGG
>CAYMSD010000070.1:0-14853 GCA_964393015.1 uncultured Klebsiella sp. | reverse complement strand
GCTGAGGATGGGGAGGCTGAGGAAAGCCCCGCCATGCTCGGGGCCGCGTCCGCCGCGCCGGCGCTCTTGCGGTTCGGCGCGCGACGCCGCTCGCCATGCCGCCACTCGCCGCAGCGAAGCAGGGCGTGGTTCCCGCAGTTTCAGGAACAGCGCTTCAGGAACAGAGGTTGAGGGATAGAGGTTCAGCCGACCTCGTTCATCCCAGCCGTATTGGCGACCGCGGCCGGCGCAGGCGCCGCAGCGGAGGCGGAATGCTCGGCCGGAAGCTCCTGCTCGGCCTCAGCCCGCGCCGAGCTCTTCCCTTCGGGGGTCGCGCTGGACGCGGCGTCGAAGAGCAACGGCAGCACCGCAGGCAGCACGGCGACGCCGACACCGCAGATGACCGCAGCGAGGCGAGGCCACGAGCTTGGCACCGTCTGCACCGACTCCGTGCGCGCCGTCGGCTGACCAAGCATGGGAACGGCGACGAGCTGCAGGTAGTAGTAGGCGCCGATCGCGCTGTTCACGGCGGCGATGATGACGAGCGCCGTCTGTCCGGCCTCGAGCGCCGCGGAGAACAGCGCGAGCTTGCCGAAGAATCCGATCAGGGGCGGAATGCCGATCAGGCTGACCGCGGAGATCGCGAGCATCCAGGCGAGCACAGGGTGACGGAGCCGCAGGCCGGCGAGGTCGTCGAGGGTCTCGACCTCCTCGCCGTTCCGCTCGAGCGACGCGAGCACCGCGAAGACGGCCGTGTTCATCACGCCGTAACCGAGCAGGTAGAAGAGCACCGCGTCGAAGCCGGCCTTCGGACCGGCGATCACGCCCATGAGGAGATAGCCCGACTGCGCGATCGAGCTGTAGGCGAGCATGCGCTTCACATTGCGCTGAAGGAGCGCGCCGATGTTCCCGAGGACCATCGTCAGCACCGCGACCATCCAGAGCACTGCGCTGAGCGAGAGCGGCAGGCCGTCGACGGCGATGTACTGGCCGCCCTCCATGACGCCGTGACCGCTCCACCCGAACACGGAGAGCAGCACGATGAGCGCAAGCACGCCCGCGATCTTCGGCATGATGCCGAGGAACGCCGTGGTGCCCGCGCCCGCGCCCTCGTAGACATCGGGCGCGTAGAAGTGCATGGGAACGGCGGCGAGCTTGAAGGCGATGCCGAGGATCGCAAGCACGCCGCCGACGATCGCGAGGGTCGGCAGGCCGCCCGCGGCCGCCTGCTGCGCGAGCGCGTCGCGCATCGGCGCGAGTTCGAGCGTTCCGGTCGCGCCGTAGAGGAGCGCGAACCCGTAGAGGAAGGTCGCCGCGGAGAGCGCGCCGAGGAAGAAGTACTTGACCGCCGCCTCCTGGGCGCGGCGCGTGCCGCGGCTGACGGCGACCATGACATAGGTCGGAAGGCTCGCGAGCTCGAGCGCGAGGAAGAGCCAGATCAAGTCGCTCGCGTTCGCGATCAGCATCGTGCCCGCGATCGACAGGAGGAAGAAGGCGAAGTACTCGCCCCGCATCGTGCGGATCGGGTCAAACGGTGCGCGTCCCGTCTCGAAGGCCTCCTCGAGCTTTCGATCGATCGATGACCCCGCGACCATCACGAGGAGAATGGCGATCGCGGCGATGAGCGCCTTCGCATAGCCGCCGAGGGCGGGCAGAAGGAGCCCGCTCTCCGCAACGGCGCCCGACCTGTAGACGAGCGCCGTCACGACGATCGATCCCGCGAGGAAGAGCGCGGTCACGAACGGCACGGCGCGGCGCATCGCGGTTGTCCGCGAGAGACCAAGGACCGCGACCACGACGGAACCTGCGAAGAGCAGGATCTCGGGCGCGATGAGCGTGAGCTTCGCGCCCATGGGGGCTGCGGCGAGGAGGAGTGCAGGGAGGGTGTCCATCGGATCGAGCTTTGGTTCGTGCGGTCTGAAGTCGGGGAAACGCGCTCAGCGGTCGCCTGGCGTAGAGACGGCGACCCCCTGGGGGACGGCGTCCTTTCCATCAAGCAGGGTGCCCTGGCGCACATAGCGCTCGACATGTTCCGGGTATGCGGCGAGGACCTTGTCCACGCTCGGCGCGATCGCGTCGAGCATGGGCCTTGGGTAGAAGCCGATCGCGAGGCAGAGGACCGCAAGTGGAACGAGGATGCCGACCTCGCGGGCGTTCAGGTCGGTCGGCAGGTCCGATGCGTGCGCGGCGCCATGGGAGTGGTCGCCGCCGTGGCCGTCGCCGTGCCCGTGCGCGTGGGCATGACCGTGCGCGTTCGGTTCACGGAGCGGCCCCCACACGAGCTTGCCGAGCATGATCAGGAGATACATCGCGGCGAGCACGAGGCCGAGGCCTGCGACGAGCGCCCACCATGGCCCGAGGAGCCCCGGGTAGCCGGTCACGGCGCCCGGCTCCGCGGTGTAGGCGCCCATCAGGCAGAGGAACTCGCCGATGAAGCCGTTGAGGCCCGGAAGCCCGAGGCTCGCCAGCGTGAAGAACACCATGAAGAAGCTCCACACGGGCATGCGCTTGAAGAGCCCGCCGAGCTGGTCCATGTCCTTCGTGTGGTAGCGCTCGTAGATCATGCCGATGCAGAGGAAGAGCGCGCCGGTCGAGAGGCCGTGGTTGATCATGTACATCACGGACCCCGTCGCGCCGAGGGAGTTCAGCGAGAAGAGGCCGAGCATGCAGAACCCGAGGTGGCTGACCGAGCTGTAGGCGATCAGCTTCTTCGCGTCGTGCTGCACCCAGCAGATGAGCGCCGCGTGCACGATGCCGATCACGCAGAGGACCGCGATGACCTGGTTCAGCTCGACGCCGCCCACGGGCGCCGCGGGCAGCGCGATGCGGTAGACGCCGTAGGTGCCGAGCTTGAGCAGCGTGCCCGCCAGGATGACCGAGCCGGCCGTGGGCGCCTGGTCGTGCGCGAGCGGAAGCCAGGTGTGCACGGGGAAGAAAGGCACCTTCACCGCAAAGCCGGCCATCAGCAGGATGAACACCCAGAACTGCTCGCCGCTCGACAGGCTCTGCGAGGAGAATGCCGCGAGTTCGCCGAGATCGAAGCTCCACGCGCCCGTCTCGAGCATGCGCTGCGCGGCGATGTAGATGACGCCCGAGAGCGTGAGCATCGAGCCGAGGAAGGT
Source organism: uncultured Klebsiella sp. (assembly GCA_964393015.1). Lineage (GTDB taxonomy): Bacteria > Planctomycetota > Phycisphaerae > Phycisphaerales > SM1A02 > QWPT01. The sequence continues at coordinate 11,752 of CAYMSD010000070.1, read as the reverse complement.
GTAGAGGAAGAACTTGATGCTCGCGGCGCGACGCTCGGGGCCGCCGTAGATCGCGATGAGGAAGTACATCGGCACGAGCGTGAACTCGTACGCCGTGTAGAAGGCGATGGCGTCCTGCGCGAGGAACACGCCCAGCATCGCCGCCTCGAGCACCATGAACCACGCGTAGTACTCGCGCTCCCGCTCGCGCACCGCGCTGAACGAGCCGATCATCGCGAGCGGCATGAGGAACGCGGTCAGCAGGATGAGGAGAAGCCCCACGCTGTCGGTTCCAAGCGAAAGCGTGACGCCGAGCGACGGCATCACCGCGAGGCCTGCGCCCGCGGGGGCGAAGCCGCCGTCGTCCCAGTGAGGGAAGCCGATCGCGAACGCGATGGCGATGGCGAGGATCGCGAGCGAACCGAAGGTCGCGATCCACTTGGCGAGCCGCGCGGGCGAGAGCGCGACGACGCCCGCCGCCACGAGCGGGGCGAGGATGAGGAGGTAGGTCAGGGTCGAGAGCATCGTCCGTTCCGAGGACAGTGGGGAGAGGTCTGGCGGGTGAAGACTTGGAGAGGGGTGGGCATCGCCCGTCGCGGGCAGCGGGGCATCAGCCGCCCGAGAGCCAGACCCAGAAGATCCATGCTGCGATCAGGGCGACGCCGCCGGCCATGGTGGCCGCGTAACCCTGCAGCGCGCCGTTGTAGAGCGGCTGGAAGAGGCGGCCGACCTCGGCGGGCACGCGCGCGGCGCCGTTCACGACGAAGCCGTCGATGAAGAGCTTGTCGAGCAGATAGAGCACATGCCCGATGCCGCGGGCGGGCGCGCGGAAGAGGATGTGGTAGGCCTCGTCGACGTACCACTTGTTCTCCATGAGAAGCGGAAGCCAGCGCGTGAGGCCATTCGAGAGGAGCGCGGCCCGCAGACGGTCGGCCGCGCCGCGGTTCACAAGGTGGAAGAAGAGCGCGACGAGAATGCCTCCGACGCCGACCACGCTTGCGACGACGCTCGTCGCCTTGTGGACATCCTCGATGCCGGTGAAGCTGAGCGCGTGGGACCCGCCCGCGGCGTGGTGGCCGCCGGCGCCCGCCACCGCGGACGAGTTCGTCACCATCGTCTGCACCCAGTTCGCCTGGCCCGACATCTGGAGGTAGGAGGGGACGGCCGCGAGAAGCGCACCGACGCAGATCAGGAGCAGCACGCCGTTGATCGCGAGGCGCGGACCGTGGGGATGCCACTCGCCATGACCATGACCGTGACCATGACCGTGACCATGGCCATCGCCATTTCCATGGCCGTGCGCGTGACCGTGATCATGCGCATGATCGTCCTCGCCGTGGCCGTGGATCTCGTCGCCCGGCTCGAACTTCACAGGGCCGCCGCAGACGCGGAACCACACGCGGAAGGTGTAGTACGCGGTGAGGAAGGCCGTGAAGAGCGCGATGAAGCCGAGCGCGGAGGCGCCGGGAACATCGCTTGCGAACGCCTCCGCGATGATCGAGTCCTTGGAGAAGAAGCCCGCCGTGAACGGGAAGCCCGCGAGGCAGAGGCAGCCGACGAGGAAGGTCCAGCTGATGACGCGGAACCCGGGCACGTTGCGGAGGCCGGACATCTTGCGGAGGTCGAGCTGCCCCGCCATCCCGTGCATGATCGCGCCGCAGCAGAGGAAGAGCAGCGCCTTGAAGAAGGCATGCGTGAAGACGTGGTAGACGGCGCCGAAGGTGGTGCCGACTCCGAGTCCGAGGAACATGTAGCCAAGCTGGGAGACGGTCGAATACGCCATCACGCGCTTGATGTCGTATTGCGCCATGCCGATCGTCGCTGCGAGCAGCGCGGTCGCGCACCCGATCCACGCGACCGTCGGCAGCGCCAGCGGGTGCAGTTCGAAGAGCGGGAAGAGCCTCGCGATGAGGTAGAGCCCCGCCGTGACCATGGTCGCGGCATGGATGAGCGCCGACACGGGCGTCGGGCCCTCCATCGCGTCGGGAAGCCACACATAGAGCGGGATCTGCGCGCTCTTGCCGAACGCGCCGAGCATGAGGCAGAACGGGATCGCCGCCTTCGACCATTCGCTCACGCCCGCTGCGGGCTCGGCCGCAACCGCCGCGAACAGCGCGTCGTAGCCGACGGTGTCGTAGTTCCACCAGATCAGGAAGATCGCGAGCGCAAGCCCGAGGTCGCCGATCCGGTTCATGATGAACGCCTTCTTCGCGGCTGCGACGGCGCTCGGCTTCGAGTAGTGGTAGCCGATGAGGAGATAGCTCGCGAGACCGACGCCTTCCCAGCCGAGGTAGAGCAGGATGAGGTTGCCGCCCATGACGAGCGAGCCCATCGCGAAGAGGAAGATGCTCACCGAGCCGAAGAAGCGCGCGTAGCCCTTGCCGACGTCGCCCTCCATGTACTCGGTGGCGTAGATCGCGATCAGCGTGCCGAGCCCGGTCACGAACAGCATCCACAGGAGCGTCAGCGAGTCGATGTAGAGGGCGAACGGCGCGGAGAACGCGCGCCACGCCGAGGGCTCCGCCCCGGCGCCCGTCAGCCAGTCGAACGAGATCCAGTCGAAGAGATGGATCGTGCGGGGCGCGTCCGTCGGGCAGTTCCAGTAGAGGAGGAAGGTGACCACGAAGGCCGCGAGCAGCGAGACCGCGGTGATCGCGCCGGGCAGCTTGCCCTTGACCTTGAGGATCGCGCAGAGGCCGCAGAGGATCGCCGAGACGGCGGGGAAGATGAGGATCAGGCCCGCCCAGCCGAGATCTGCGCCCTCGACGGCGCGCGCGATCGAGGCAGGCTCGTCCGCGCCGAGAAGCGCCGGGAACGACTGGGTGAGGGTCCGTGCGAGTTCGTGCATGTCGGATACCGTGGTTCGGTTCGGGAGGTCGCGTAGGACGCGCGGTTCAGGCGTCGATCAGGCTTTGCTCAGGCTTCCTTCAGCTCGCTCCACGCCTCGGAGTCCAGGGTCTCGCGGCGACGGTAGAGGAGCACGATCAGGCCGAGGGCAAGCGCGGCCTCGGCTGCGGCGACCGTCAGGATGAAGATCACGAAGACCTGCCCGGAGATGTCCTGGTGCACCTTGCCGAAGGCGATCATCGCGAGCGCCGCCGCCTGGAACATGAGTTCCGTGCAGAGGAACATGATGATCATGTTGCGCCGGCTCAGGAAGCCGACGAGTCCGCACGCGAAGAGGATCGCGCTCATCAGAAGCGCCATGTTCACATGCGCCGCGTCGGTCGCGCCGAGCAGCGATGGAAGCGGGCCCGCGGAAAGGGACGCGATCGGTTCGTACATCGCCATCATCTCGTTCATCGCGCACCTCCCGCGCCGCCTGGTTCTCCATCGACCGTGAGGCGACGCATGCCGGCGAGCTCACGCCGCTCGTCCTCGCCAAGCTCGATCTGCTTGCGCGCGAGGATCACCGCTCCGAAGAGCGCCATCAGCAGCACGACGCCCGCGATCTCAAGGCCCGCCGGATAGCGCGAGACGAGGTCAACGCCGATCTGCCTGCTGTTGTCGGGGCGCATCGCGTCGGGAAGCAGGACAAGGCCGGTCCTGCCGTCTGCATACTGCACCTCGACCGAGATGCCGTCCGCGAGGCCCGAGCGCTCGGCGCGCAGGGCCGACCCGCGCGCATCGCGGACGACCGCGGCCACGACCGGCTTCTCGACGGGGCGCTCCGCCTCGGGCGTGGCCTTCCACGACTCGGCGGCCGCCGCCTGCGCGGTCGCGAGCATCAGCTTCGGCATCGCATCGAGCCGCTGCCACGCGGCAAGCGGGCCTTCCTCCTCCGCGCGCGCGGCGATGTCGTCGCGGAATCGCTGCGAGCCCTGCGAGAAGTAGGCCTCGGAGAGCGACGCGAGCATCACGAAGCCGATGACCACAGCCGAGCCCGCTTCGCGCGGCACGCGGTCGTACCACGCGGCGCCCTGGTCGCCGCCAGGCGACTGCTGCGCGAGCATCAGCACGAACATGTAGGTGATCAGGATCGCGCCCGCATAGACGATGATGAGCGCGAAGGCCATGAACTCCGCGCCGAGGAGCAGGAACATCGCCGCCGTCGCGATGACGACGAGGATGAAGTAGAGCGCCGCGAACACGGGGCGCGGGTGGGTGATCATGCGCACGGCGCCCGCGAGCGCGATCGCGCCGAAGACGACGGGGAACACGGGCGGGACTCCGCCGTCGCCCTCGCCCGCGCGCTTGAGGACCTCGACCACCAGGATCGAGAAGCCCGCGAGACCTCCGACGGTGCCGGCGAGGCGAACGCCGCGCGGGCCCGGCCGCATGAGCAGCGCAAGGCCGATGGCGCTGATCGCAGCGGCGATCGTGAGGACGAGCGCGGGGGAGACGGGTCCCCCAGCGGACGCGGTCTCGGCCAACAGCGCGGGCGCCGTGGGCCAGAGGGCAGAAAGGAGTTCAGGCACGGGAGGGAGTTGGTGGAGGAAGTGGCGATCCATGCCGTGTTCTCTGATGTTCTCGGGCGCATCGCCGCGCCGCATGGCGCGGGCGCGCCGACCGCGGTGACATCCGCCGCCGAGGTCGAAGGGTGGAATGTATGGCTCGCTCCGATTTCCCGCAAGCAAGCGCACGACCCCGAGGGAGGGGGGTCTGTACGATCCCCTCCCGATGCAGGCGTCCTTCCGACGGACCCTCCCCAACGCGATCACCCTGGCCCGGCTCGGGCTCGCGGTTCTGTTCTTCCTGCTCCTCGAGCGGATCGACCGCGCGGCGCCGGCCTCGGAGATCGCGCGGCTCGGCGCGTGGGGAATGGGGGTCTTCGCGGTCGCGGCGCTCAGCGACGTCCTCGACGGCTACCTCGCGCGGCGCTGGAACACGGTGACGGCGTTCGGCCGCGTGATGGACCCGCTCGTCGACAAGATGCTGGTGCTCGGCGGGTTCATCTACCTCGCGTCGCCCCTCTTCGCGCCGCTCGAGGGCGGGATGATCGGCTCGGGCATCGCGCCGTGGATGGTGGTGGTCATCCTCCTGCGGGAACTGCTCGTGACGGGTCTCCGCTCGTTCGTCGAGTCCCGCGGCGTGGCCTTCCCCGCGGACTGGTCGGGGAAACTCAAGATGTTCGTCCAGTCGTTCTGCGTGGGCGCCTGCGTCTTCGTCGGAACCCAGGCCGAGCCGCCGGCGTGGCAGGTCCACGCCCGCGACTGGTCGACCTCCGCGACCGTGGTGCTCACGGTCCTGAGTTCGCTCACCTACATCCATCGCGCGTTGACCGTGCCGCGCGAGCGGCCCGCCGCGGATGGCGCACGGGCGGAGGCGCAGTCATGACGAGTTCCCCTCGTGGAACGGGCCTTGCGGACTGGGTCGTGACGGGCATGGGCCTTGGGAAGCTCCGCCCCGCGCCCGGCACCTGGGGGTCGCTCCCGCCCGTCGCGCTTGCCGTCGCGCTTGCCTTCGGCGGCGCGGACCCTCGCGTGATCGACATGGCGGTGGCGGCGCTCGGGCTCGTCTTCGGCATCGGCTGCATCGCGTGGGGCTCCTTCGCGGAGTCGCGATACGGCAAGAAGGACCCGGGCACCGTGGTTGCGGACGAGATCGCGGGGCAGTCGCTGGCGCTCATGTGGCTTCCGTGGGCAGGCCTCGACACGGTGCAGATCCTCGCGACCGGCGCCATCGCATTCCTCTCGTTCCGGCTCTTCGACATCGTGAAGCCGCCGCCGGCGCGCGGCTGGCAGCGGCTCGAGGGCGGCCTCGGCATCCTGATCGACGACCTCGTCGCGGGCCTCTACGCGCTCGCAGCGACGCAGGTGCTCGTGCGGGTCCTCTGGTGACGCGATGCGCGAGTTCGCACTGCTCGACCGGATCTTCGCGCTCAACCCACAGCTCCCGGGAACGGTGCTGGTCCCGCCGGGCGACGACATGGCGCTTCTCTCGCTCGCAGGCTGCGACCGCGTGCTCCTGGCGGCCGACAGCGCGATCGAGGGGCGCCACGCGCCGTGGGGCTGCGACGCCTACCTGATCGGCAGGAAGGCGATGCTGCGCAACCTGAGCGATGTCGCGGCGATGGGCGCCGCGCGCCCCGTCGCGACGGTCGCGTGCGCGGTTCTTCCGCGGGGTGTCGACGAGGCACGCGCGTGGCGCCTGGCCGAGGGGCTGCGCGAGACCGCCGCCGCGTGGGGAGCGCCCCTCGTCGGCGGCGACATCGCGACGATGCCAGCCGCGGTCGAGCATGCGCCGATCGTCGCAAGCGTCACGATCCTCGCGGTGCCGCTCTCGTCGACCGCGCGCATCGCGACCCGCGCCGATGCGCGCGCAGGCGACGGCGTCTATGTCACGGGCACGATCGGCGGAGCGTGGGATCTTGCGACTGGACTCGGCCGTCACCTCGACTTCACGCCGCGGATCGAGGCTGCGCACGCGCTCGCCGCAGCGCTCGGCGACAGGCTCGGCGCGATGATCGATGTCAGCGACGGCCTCGGGCGCGACCTCGGCCACATCGCGTCGCTGTCGAAGGTCGCGGTCGAGGTCGAGCTCGCGCGCGTTCCCGTCACGCCCGGCGTCGCGCCACGCGCCGCGATCGGGCACGGCGAGGACTACGAGCTTGCGTTCACGGCGCGAGGCGAGGTGCCGCGCGAGGTCGCGGGCGTCTCCGTCACCAGGATCGGAACCGTCGTCGCGGGCGAAGCAACCGTTCGCGTGCACGACGGCGACGAGTGGTTCGACGCAGGTGCGCGGGGCTTCGAGCACGGCGTGGATCGTGACGGAGCCTCGCCATGAACGGCCCGCGACCGTTCCTCCCGCTCTCGTTCCACCTGCGCGACCAGGACTCCACGGAGCAGTTGGGCGAGGTCCTCGGCGATCTCCTCCGCTCGACAAGCGCGCACCCGCGCGGTATCGCGCTGCTCCTTTCGGGCGAACTCGGCGCCGGGAAGACGACCTTCGTCCGCGGACTCGCGCGCGGACTCGGCGCCGAGGCGGGCGCCGTCGCGAGCCCGACCTTCACGCTGCGCATGGACCACCCGGGCGACCGCGCCCTCATCCATGTCGATGCATGGCGGATGCACGCGGACGATGCGGAATCGATCGGCCTCGACGAGGCGCTCTCTGCGGACGCGATCGTCGCGATCGAGTGGCCCGAGCGGCTCGCGGAGGCGCTTCCTCGGCGGAATCTGCGCGTGCGGATCGAGCACGCGGATCCGCTCGAGGAAGGCGCGGATCCCGGCCGGGTCGCCACCATCTCCGCCGCCGGTCTCTCCGACGCAGAGACGCGGCGCCTCGCCGAAGGGCTCGTCCTTCTCGTGCGTGCACCGCAGGTCGCGCCGCCAGTGTGCCCGTCATGCGGACGCGAGCTGGCGGGGGAGGGGCGGGGGAGCGATGCATCGGCCCCCTTCTGCTCCGAACGCTGCCGCAAGGCGGATCTCGGCGACTGGCTCTCGATGCGGCACCGGATCGCGGGCTCGAGCGAACCCGAGATCGACGAATCCTGACCGCACAGGCGCCTCACGGCGCGATCGCGAAGATCTGGAACCGATGCCCCACGGGCTTCCACCCGAGCTCCGTGCAGATCCTGTTGCGCAGCTCGGTGAGCTCGTTGCTGCGGAACTCGATGCGCCTGCCCGTCTTCATGCACACCATGAAGTCGCGGGGCTCGCGCCCGTAGATCAGCTCGTAATGCGACTGCTTCGCATCGAAGAGCGACTGGGTGATGATCCCCGCGTCGAGGAGGAGCCGGATCGTTCGGTAGACGGTCGCCTTCGAGACATCATGCCCGCGCGCGCGGAGGTCGAGCAGCAGCTCCTCGGCCTCGAAGGCGCCGTCGCGCGCGATGATCGCGTCGAGCACGTCCGCGCGCTCCTGCGTGTACTTGAGGTCCCTGCTCTTCAGGAATCGTCGAAAGACGGCGCAAAGTGGAACAAATGCGGCAATGGCGGGGGTCCGCTCGACCTCGCCGCCGTCCGTCGTGACGACGCCCCTTGCCGCGCCTGCCGCAGGACCGGTCGGCTCGCCCGCGCGCGCCCCCTCCGGGTTCGCTCCGAATCGGGCGGACGGTTCGCCCGACGCGGCACGCCTGTCTGTTCGCTTCGCCATGGGACGCGATCGTAGTGCCGCGCGGGAGGCCCGCGGCCAACGGCCGCATCGCCGCGCAGCTTTCATCGGCGCCTCGACGAATCGCCGATCCTGTGCAGGCGCTCGGCGGAGCCCGCCAAAAGGCGCCGTCCCCAAGACGGAAAGTCTGATAATATGTATTCTGTTAAGTGGAGTCTCCGTGCGCCCTGAGCAGAACCGCGATCGTCCCCCCGAGGCCCTGTCCAAGGCGACCCTGTGGCCGTTCGCCATCTCGGTCTTCCTGCCGGGAGTCGCACTGGTCCTGTTCCTGGCGCTCGCGCCGATGGGCCGCTCGCTCGTCGGTTCGCTCCTTCAACTCGGGCGCCCTGCGAAGACGGTCGACGACCGCCTCGCCGAGTTTGGCGCGCCCGCACGCGAACGCTGGCGCGCACGGTTCGCGGCGCTCGGTGCGTCCTATCCGCCTCCCGAGGTCGCGTTCCTCGCGCTCAAGGACGAACGCATCCTCGAGGTCTACGCGCCCGTCGCCGACGCCGCCTCATCCTGGCGCAGAGTCGCCGCGTTCCCGATCCTCGGCGCCAGCGGCGCGGCCGGCCCGAAGCTCCGCGAAGGCGACCTTCAGGTTCCCGAAGGCATCTACCGCGTCGAGTCCCTCCACCCGAACAGCGTCTACCACGCTGCGCTCAGGCTCGACTATCCGAACGAGTTCGACCGCTCCATGGCGGGCCGCGACGGCCGCGCCAGCGACGGTTCTCGACTCGGCGGCGACATCATGCTCCACGGCGGCGACCAATCTGTCGGCTGCCTCGCGATGGGCGACCCGGCGATCGAGGATCTGTTCACGCTCGCCGCCGACGCAGGCGCGGAGGCCGTGCGCGTCGTGATCGCGCCATGGGATCTCCGCACGCGCGCGGCGCCTGACCCGACCACGCTCGCGGAGACGGCGCGGCCGTGGGCGCCCGAGCTCTACCAGGCGATCTCCCGCGTGGCCGCCCAGTTCCCGCGCGAGGAATCCCCCGCACCGTAATATTCACGCGCGCGCAGTCGGTTGAATGATAGGGCGAAGGGCTCACCCCGCCGTGGACGCCGCCTGCAGCGCGCCGAGCCTGTCGAGCCCGAACGCCTCGTGCGCGATCCCGAGCGCCCGCTGCGCATCCTGCTTGGACACGATGCATGAGATCTTGATCTCGCTCGTCGTGATGTTGTGGATGGCGATGCCCGCCGCGCCGAGCGCCGTGAACATCCTGCTCGCGACGCCGACATGGCTCTTCATGCCCGTGCCGACGACGGAGATCTTGGCGAGGCCGATCTCGATCGCCAGCTCGCCCGTGCCCACGCGGTCGAGCACCTGCGACGCGGCGATCTTCACGTCGGCGAGGTCGCCGTGGTCGACCGTGAACGAGATCGACGCGATCTCGCCGAACTCCGTCTGCACGATGTCGTCGACGAGGATGCCCGCCTTCGCGACGGCCTCGAAGAGCATGCCCTGCACGCCCGGGTTGTTCGGGATGCGCCGCAGGCTGACGCGACCGAGATCGGGCTTGAGCGCCGCCCCCACCACCATCACATCTTCCATCTCTGGTGTCTCCCGCGTGATGAGCGTGCCCTCGTCGGGCCGCTGGCTGTGTCTGACATGGATCGGGACGCCGTAGCGCTCGCCGAAGAGGACGGCCCTCGGGTGCATCACCTGCGCGCCGAGGAGCGCAAGCTCGAGCATCTCCTCGTAGCTGATGCGCGCAAGCCGAGACGCGGAAGGAACGAGCCGAGGGTCGGCCGTGTAGACGCCGTCGACATCGGTGAAGATCTCGCACACTCCGCCCGTCTCCGCGACCTTGAGCGCGCTCGCGAGCGCGACGGCGGTCGTATCCGACCCACCGCGCCCGAGCGTCGTGATCTCTCCCGAGCCCGAGATGCCCTGAAATCCGCAGACGACGGGCACGCGGCCGAGGCCGAGCTCCTCGTCGAGCCGCGCGCGCGCGACGCCCGTGACGCGCGCCCTGCCGTACGCGCCGTCGGTCGTGATTCCGACCTGCCCGCCCGTGAGGCTCGTCGCGGGCACGCCGAGCGACTCGAGCGCCATCGCGACCAGCGCCACGGACACCTGCTCGCCGGTCGCCATCAGCATGTCGAGCTCGCGGCGCGAGGGAGACTTCGACACGCGCCGCGCGAGCTCGATCAGCTCATCCGTCGTGTGGCCCATCGCGCTGACGACCACGACGACGCCATGCCCCTCGTCGCGGCGCTCCTTGATGCGCGCGGCACAGCGGGCGATCCGAGCTGGATCGCCGACCGAGGTGCCTCCGAACTTCTGCACAAAGATCGCCATGGCGCGGGCGGACTGTAGCGAAAGCACGCCGTGCCGTGGGGCGTCGAGCGCGCAGCCCCCGTCGCGTCAGGCCTCCGAGGCCGCCATGCGGTCGCGCTCGGCGCGCTCGGCGCGCTTGCGGGCGTTCTCGTCGAGGATCCTCTTCCGCATGCGGATCGAGGACGGCGTGATCTCGACGAGCTCGTCGTTCTCGATGTACTCGAGGGCCGCCTCGAGCGAGTAGTCGCGCGCGCCCTTCAGGACGACGGTCTGGTCCTTGCTCGTCTCGCGGAAGTTCGTGAGCGGCTTCATGCGGGTGATGTTGATGACGAGATCGTTGTCGCGGTTGTGCTCGCCGACGATCTGGCCCGCGTAGACCTGGTCGCCGGGCCGCACGCACATCACGCCGCGGTCGGCGAGGCCCTCGATCGCATAGGCCGTCACGCGCCCCGTCTCGAGCGACATCATCACGCCGTTCTTGCGCTTCTGCTCGGTGCCGCGGGCGGGCTTGTAGCCCGAGAAGGTGTGGTGCATCACGGCCTCGCCGCCGGAGGCGTTGAGGATCCTCGTGCGCAGGCCGATCAGGCCCCGCGCGGGGATCTCCGCCTCGACATGCATGCGGCCCGCGCGCTCCTCCATCTTGTGGATCTCGGCGCCGCGCGAGCCGAGGAGCTCGAGCGAACCGCCGAGCCCGTCAGGCCCGACATCGAGCGAGAGCCGCTCGAAGGGCTCGCAGCGGACGCCGTCGATCTCGCGCTCGATGACCTCGGGCTTTCCGACGGTCAGCTCGAAGCCCTCGCGGCGCATGTTCTCGAGCAGCACGCCGAGGTGCAGGAGGCCGCGGCCCGACACATGGAACTCGTCCGCGCTGTCGCCCGGCGCGACGCGAAGCGCGACATTGGTCTCGAGCTCGCGGTCGAGCCGCTCCGAGATCTGCCGGCTGGTGACGAACTTGCCTTCCTTGCCGCCGAACGGACCGTCGTTGATGCGGAAGACCATGTGCAGCGTCGGCTCGTCCACCTTGACGCGCGCCATCGGCAGCGGGTTGTCGGGGTCGCAGATCGTGTCGCCGATGTCGATCTTGCCCAGGCCCTCGACCGCGCAGAGGTCCCCTGCCCTGATCTCGGGCGCCTCGCGCCGGGCGAGCCCCTCGAAGCGGTTCACCTTGAGGACGCGCGCCTTGCGCACGCTGCCGTCCGAGCAGCAGATCGAGACCTGCGAGCCGCCCTTGAGGACGCCGCCGTAGACGCGGCCGATCGCGATGCGGCCCACGTAGTCGCTCCACGCGAGGTTCGTGACGAGCATCTGCAGCGGAGCCGACTCGTCGCCGTTCGGCGGAGGCACGCGATCGACGATCTCCTGGAAGAGCTCGTCGACGCCCTTGTCGCGAGTGTCGATGTCGCGCGCGGCCCAGCCGTTGCGGCCCGACGCGTAGATGATGGGGAAGTCGAGCGC
>CAYMSD010000069.1:0-18852 GCA_964393015.1 uncultured Klebsiella sp. | reverse complement strand
GATGTCAGCCGTCGACTCCGACGATCGTCGTTCCGTGGACTTCGTCCACGGGCACTCGTGGTTGAGTGGCCGCCGCTGCGGCCATCACGCAGATCCGAGCAGCTTCAGCGCCGCATCGCGATAGAGCGTCCGAAGCAGGTCGGCCGGCAGCGCGAGCCCGCGCAGCGGGGGCGCGTCGAGCGGCGTGTGGCGCTCTGGCGCCACCATGTGGAGATCGGGGTCCGCGATCGGCGACGGGCACTCGCCCGACGCCTCCCACAGCATGCGCAGCGCCCAGTAGCGGCTGGCGTAGAGATCGTGCGCCTCGTCGCGGCTCGTCGCCTTCTTCGCCATCTCGCTCGCCTTGTCACCCGCGCGCAGGTGGTCGTCGGTGGTCACGGTGTCGGTGCCGAAGAGGATGCGCCCGCGCCACTTCTCGAGGAAGCCGATGACCTCGTCGCGCGGATGGCGGCCAAGCTCGCGCACGATCCACTTCGTCGCGCTCGTGTCGAGGTGGAGGTTCGGGTGCGACTCGAGCAGCGTGTCGAGGAAGGCGAGGTCCTCGGGAAACCCGCCCATGTGCGCGGCGATCCAAGGCATCGAGAAGCGGTCGAGCGCGCGCCTCAAGGGCGTGTAGTGGTCGAGTTTCGCGCCATAGCGGGCGGCGTCGCTGTATCTCGTCCTGAACCAGGTGTCGGGATCTGCGACATGCACCATGCACATCATCCCGAGCCTCTCCGCAAGCTTCATCTGCTCGAGCCGCACGGGTTCGCCGAGGTCGAAGAGGCGCGGGTCGCCCGCTTCCGCGGCGAGTTCCGTGATGCGCGGCGCGTTCCAGAACTTCACGATGCGCACGCCGTGCTCGCGGTAGCGCTCGATGCGGCGGAGGTACCCCTCGCCGTGGCCCTCGCGGCGATCGGGGTGCATGAAGTCGGGGAAGGCGATGAACTCGAGGCTGTCGCCGAACCGCTCGCGCAGCGCGGGGATGTCCTCGACGCGGCTCATCGAGAAGGTGCGCTCGACGCCGTAGGCCTGCGCGATCGGCGCCCACAGCGCGGCCGCCTCGAGGCCGTTGATGTGGGCGTGGACATCGACGATTCCGTAGCCGAGCTGCGGAAGCCGCGTCGCCTCGTGGGCGTAGTCGAGCCCGAGGCGATTCGATGTCGCGTCGGGGCGCGCGACGGACGCGTGCGTCAGTTGAGGCATGGCCGCAACTCTACGCGCGCGCGCCGCGCTGCGCGCTCTTCGCGCACTTCGCGCGCGGGCGCTCCGCGGGCGACTCCGCCGCCGAGGCGATGTCGCTCGGGGCGCGCAGGCGTCGGCCGCGCGGTTCGCCCGCGCGCGCCGCATGGAGCGCGGCATGGAGCCGCTGCGCCGGCACCTCGCCCACTCCCGCGGCATGCACGAGCCCGATGTAGAGCTCGAAGTTCGTCTCCATGTCGAGGTGGCGCACCACCTCGCAGTCGAACCACGCCACCGCGCGCGTCACGATCGGCGCGCCAAGCACGCCGACCTTGTGCGGGTAGGTGAGGAAGGGGTCCTCTCCGATGCGGCGGTCGGGCCCGAAGATGCGCTGCACCAGCCGCTCGTTCGGGTCGAGGAGCGAGAGCGCGAAGGTGCGGCTGTCACGGATCAGCGGCGACAGGGGGTGACCCTTCTCCATGGCCACGAGGACCATCGGCGGCACGGTCCCGCACTGCTGCACGCGGTGGACCAGGCGCCCGTCGCGCACCTCGCCATGACCCGAGGTGAGCAGGTACTCGCCCGACGGGATGCGGGTGAGCGCGGACAAGGTCTCCTCGGTGGGGGGCGGGATCATCTGGCGGGGTGCTCGATCCGTAGTTGCAGGGTGCAGGCTGCGGCGCGCGCCGGTGGGGCGGCGGTGGGGAATGACGGTCGATCGGCGGGTTGGCCCCAAAGCCGCTGCGGAGGCGGGTCGCGAGGCGGATGCCGAACGGAACCCGTTGAATATGAGGCATTTACGACTCTTCGCCAACTCGGAGTGCCAGAGAGGGGCAAAAAAAGTCGCAAGAAAAAGTGTAGGAGTGTGTATCGTGGTGTTGCGGAGTGGGGCGATGTGCATTACGATCCCCGCGTCCGAGTGGGCGCCAACCATGTTTCTCGGCGAGTACGAACATTCCCTCGACTCGAAGCAGCGGTTGGCGATCCCGGTGGAGATTCGCAACGAGTGGAAGCCTGAGCGGCATGGCTCGATGTTCATCGCCGCGCCAGGGCAGACGGGTGGTCTCTGGCTCTGGCCTGAGAAGAAGTTCGAGGAGTACGCCGACCGCATCGAGAGCGGTCTCGTGACGCAGGAGGAAGTGGCGCGACGCAACCGCCAGCTCTTCTCGCGCGCGGCGCGGGTGCCCTTCGACAGTTCGGGGCGCGTGCGCATCCCCGACCGCCTTCTGCAGGAGTTTGGACTGAGCGGCACGGTGGTGATCCTCGGCGTGCGCGATCACCTCGAGCTGACGACCCGCGAGCAGCGGGCGCTCGAGGTGGCCGCGGAGTGAATGCCGAGCGCGTGCAGGAAAGCGTGTGACGAAGTGGATGGCGCTGCCGGGCCCGACAGGGCGCGGAGGCGATTGGAACGAAGAAGCCGCTGGCTCGACACGGATCGTCGTGTCGGCGGTTGCAAGGGACGCCGCCTCGCGCGGCGGCGGAATCGCGGGAGCGCACGGATGCGCCTCCGCACGGCTGGAAACGGCTGAAATTCCGCGAAAGCCTGCGCACCGGGTGCGCGCAGGCATCCTGCGCTTCGCTCTGCCTGGCCAAGGACGGCCGGGCCTTCGGTGCGGCCGGCACGGATCGCCGGCTGGCACGATGTGCGGCCTCGGTCTTCGCGGACCGGGGCCGCTTTGTTTTTCGAACGCCCGCCCGCGGTGCGCCTGAAGCGAAGCGACGCCGCGCAGGGGCGGCGTCGCGGGTTCGTTGGGACGGATGGCGCTCTCAGCCGCCTTCGGTCGCGGGTCGGATGGAGCCGATCACATTCGCGCCTTCCTCGTTCCCGCTCGAGACGATCTGGTCCGCGACCTCACGGCGGTGGACCTGCACGGTGCGGGGGAAGTCGAACGCGACCCGCACGCGGTCGCCCTTGATCGACACGATGCGCACGACTCCGATCGGCGACGCGGGGTCACCGATCACAACCTCTTCGTTCTCGCGTCGGGTGATCACAAGCATGGTGGGGACCTCCTGCCCAGGCCGACTGGCCTGCCCGCCACTTGGCGGACTCCGAGAGACTACCCGAGGTTTCAGGGAATCGGAAGCGCGCGGCGGTCAGTTTCCCCGAGGCTGCGGCCGACGCAATTTCTGCCGAGGGCGGGGTTTGGGCGATCTGGCTGAGAACCACAGGGTGGCCGGGCCGCGACACCGCGGCGCGCGCATCGGGGCGGCACGCCGTCACGCCGTCACGAGACCGCCTCGACCCTGATCGCCTCGCCGAGCTCCGAGCGGAGGGTCCGTTCGATCCCGTGGTGCAGGGTCATGTGGGCCGACGGGCAGCCGACGCACGCACCATGGAGGCGAATCCGCACAAGCCCGTCCTCTGCGACGGAGACGAGCTCGACATCGCCGCCGTCGTCCTGGATGGCGGGGCGGATCAACCCGAGGAGACGCTCGACCTTGGCGACGAACTCGGGGCTCGCCGGGCGATCTCCCGCGGTTCGTCCATCATCGTGCTGGTTGCTCGCGCGAGCCATCGCGGGCCGATGATACGGTCTCCGCGGCGATCTGTAGGCTGTGCAGCGCGGGTCGGGCGGCGATCAACCGGGTGCAACCGCAGCAGGAGGCGAGAACCGTGCCGAGGATGACGCAAAGATTCATGCAAGGGACCATGCCGAGGATGTGGCGTTCCGGTGGCGAGGTCGGGTTCGGTCGGGTGGCACTGGTGCTGGCGGCGAGCGTGGCGCTCTCGCTCGGGTCGTGCACGCAGGGGCCCGAGAGCGTCGAGGACCCCGCGGCCGTCCTTTCCGTGACGGGTCGGGGGCGCGAACGCTATTTCGACGCGATCGACGCCGCACGCATGCGCGGGGTCGACGACGCCACGAAGTCGGCGCTCAGGCGCATGATCGCTGCGGACGGCTATCCGATCGACGCCCGCGAGCGGGCCTTCGACCTCCTCTTCGAGACGGATCGCGCGGCGGTGGTGGCTGCGCTCGAGAACAGCCTCCCCCGCATGGGCGATGTCACCTGGCGCCGCCGCGTGTGCGAGCTCGTCGGTGCGCGCGGGATGACGGAGCTCGTCCCGACCCTGATCCGAGCATGGGCGAACCCGGTGCCAGGCCTCGCGGGCGACGAGGTCCGTCCCGAGCGCGCCGCGCTCGGGGTGCTCGTGGGCGAGCAGCAGGTCGGGCCGACGCTGCTGCGCACCATGCGCGAGGCCAACCCGATGACGCAGGCGAACCTGCGTGCGCGCTGCTGGGAACTGCTGATGAAGTCGGGCGACGCGGCCACGCTGCGGGCGCTGCTTGCGGATCCAGACTCGATCCGCGACGACGCCATGCTCGTCGACCTCTCGCGCGTCGCCGTGTCGCTTGGCGTGCTGCCGACCACGCGCGAGGAGATCCTCTGGGCGCGTGCGCTGTGCGAACCATCGCGCGACGCGGCCTTCGCGGAGGCGGCGGCTGCGCTCGCGGCGCTGCCCGCGGCGCGTCGCGAGGCGCTTGAACTCCGCGCCGTTCCAGTCGTCGTCGCAGCGGCGCGGCGTCGGCCTTCGCTCCTCGAGGCGTCCGAGAGCGACCTCTTCACCGAGGTCGAGGCGCGCACGAAGGGCCGGAAGAAGGTCGCGCCCGACTTCACGGGCTATGGCGACGGCTTCTCGGAGACGCTGCATCAGGTGCGCGGCAAGCTCGTCTGGAGCGATCTCCTCGCCATGTGCCTCGCGCTCGACCTTCTCGACGAGCCCGCGCTGCTCCTCCATCTCTTCGAGGTCGCCGACCGCGACCGCGAGGACCGCTCGACCGAGTACGGCGGCGTGGTCGCGCTCGGCGCGGGTTCGTCCGGGGAGTTCCTCGAGTTCGCGCCGCGCGCGAAGACGGGCGACCTCCGCTACGAGAGCCCGCAGGCGCTCTTCGACGCCCTGTACACGGGGCTCTTCCATGTGCACTTCCACGCGCAGAACTACGAGAACACCCGCTATGCAGGGCCGCATCTCGGCGACTTCGCCTTCGCCGACAGCTCGCGCGCGAACGGGCTCGTCTTCACCTTCCTCTCGGCGGACATCCTCGGCGTCGACTACTACCGTCACGGCAGGCTCGTGGTCGATCTCGGCGGCGTGCGCAGGCCGCGTGGATAGTCCGCGCGCGACGGAGACGGAACGCTCCCAAGCGGCTGCGCCATGCAACTCGCCCTGATCCTCCAGCTCTCGATCGCGCTCCTCGCGGGTGAACTCGCGGGGACGAGCGGGCTCGGCGCATGGACGGGCGCAGCGGTGGCGCTCGCCGGCCCCGTGCTCGTGCTTGCGATCGGCCGCGCGCTCGTGGCGCGCGCGGAGCGGAGCATGGACGCGATGCAGTCGGGCGGGCCCGAGCGCTTCTACGCGTTCCAGTCGAAGGGGCCATGGATTGCGGCGATGTGCATGGCGATCGGCGCCTCGAGCGAGCTCCCGCGCGTGGTGCCGGGCGCGCTCGGCGCGATGGCTGCGTCGATCTACCTCTTCGCCTGCGGCATCGCGGCGATCCTCGCGGGGCACTGGAACGCCTGGCGCATCGAGTCGCGCATCCGAGAGGCGACCATCATCCGCACGCTCGACGAGGCGCGGCCGCTCTGCCCGATGCCGTCGCGGCTCGCGTATGTCCTCGCGCAGGCGCGCGCGGGGCTCCTTCCCGTGCTCGCGCCGCTTGTGATTCCCGTCGCGCTCTCCGAGGCGGGCCGCATGGTGGCGTCGGCGTACTTCCCGGGCGACGAGGCGATCGGGCAGTTCGCGGGAGCACTCCTGGGAATCGCCGTCGTCTTCCTGAGCGTTCCCGTCCTGATGCCGCCAATCCTCGGGCTGGTGCGCCTTGCGCCAGGACCGTTGCGCGACGACCTCGAGTCGATCGCGCGCTCGGCGGGAATCGGCGTCCGCGAGATCTGGGTCTGGCCGACGGACGGACTTGTGGCGAACGCCGCCGTGATCGGCGTGCTGCCGCGGCTCCGCTGCGTCATGCTCTCCGACGCGCTCCTCGAGTGCATGCCGCGCGAGCAGGTGCTCGCCGTGATGGCGCACGAGCTCGGGCATGTGATGCGGAGGCATCTCCTCTGGCTGCTCCCCGTGATCCTCGCGTGCTGGGCGCTCGCGGGCTTCATCGCGGCGCCGCTCGCGGAGTGGGCCTACCACGCGCTCGCGCCCGAAGTGGGCGAAGGGTCGCGCGAGCCGCTCGTCGGCGCGCTTGTCCTTGCGCGCGACGCGTCGGTGCTCGTCCTCGGGCTCGCGGCCTTCGGCTACGCGAGCCGTCGCTTCGAGCGGCAGGCCGACACGGACGCGGTCCGGCTCCTGAGCGAGCGCGCGGGAAGCGGCGAGACCACGGCGGCGGCCGTCGCCGCGATGTCGGGCGCGCTCGCGTCGGTCGCGTTCCTCAACAGGGTGCCGCCCGAGCGCCCGAGCTGGCGCCACGGCTCGATCGCGTGGCGGCGGCGCTACCTCGCGCAGCTCGTCGGCGTGCCGCTCGGCCCGCTCGCGGTCGACCGCTTCGTCGCACTGCTCGGGTGGAGCTCGGTGGCGATCGTGCTCGCGGCGATCGTGTGGAACTGGAGCGCCGCGGCGTAGTTCTTCGCAGCGAGAACCCGCGTTTCCGCGCGGCTTGGCACGGGTACACTCGGCCCATGCGCTTCACCAAGATGCATGGGATCGGCAACGACTATGTCTACCTCGACGCGTCGCTCGAGCCGGCGCTCGACTTCGCGCGCGCCGCGCGCCTGGTGAGCGACCGCCATTTCGCGATCGGAAGCGACGGCCTCATCGCGGTGTGCGCGCCGACCTCGGCCGACGCGGATGTCCGCATGCGCATGTTCAACGCCGACGGCAGCGAAGGCGAGATGTGCGGAAACGGCATCCGCTGCGTGGCGAAGTTCGCGGTCGACCGCGGGCTCGCGTCGGTGAATCCGCTGCGCATCGAGACGGGCCGCGGCATCCTCGAGGTCTCGTGGGAGCGCGGCGCCGACGGACGCGTGGCGCACGCGAGCGTCAGGATGGGCGCGCCGATCCTCGAGCACGCGCGCATTCCCGCCGCGATCGACGGCGTCGCGGCCGATTCGCGCGTCGTGGGCCACGCCGTCGACCTCTCGCGCTGGGGCGCCGACTGGTGGCGCGCCGCGGGCGTCGAGCCGCACATCACGCTCGTCTCGATGGGGAATCCGCATGTGGTCCTCGCCTGCGAGGACCCGTGGAAGGTGCCGCTCGCGGAAGTCGGGCCGCGCATCGAGCGCGACGCATGGTTCCCCGCGCGCATCAATGTGCACTTCGTGCGCTTTGGCCCGCGCGAGGACGAAGCGGTCATGCGCACCTGGGAGCGCGGCTCTGGCATCACGCTTGCCTGCGGCACCGGCGCAAGCGCCGTGTGCGTCGCGGGCGTCCTCCTCGGGCGCGCGGGCCGCACGCTGCGCGCGGCGCTTCCGGGAGGGCCGCTTCTGCTCGAATGGCCGCACGAAGGCGCGGATGTCTCGATGACGGGGCCCGCCACGGAGGTCTTCGAGGGCGAGGTCGACCTCGAGCAGCTGGCGCGCGCGCAGTCGCACGCCGCGCAGACCGTAGGAGCCGCGCATGTCTAGCGCGACCACCATGCTCCCGCGCGACGAGATGCAGCTCGCGGCCTGGATCGGCTCGCGGCGCGCCGACATGGAGCGCGATCTCGAGCGCTTCGTCGCGATCCCGACAGGCACGGGCCACGAGGCGGGGCTTGCGGAGCTGCGCGCGATCATGCGGGCGCGGCTTGCGGCGCTCGGCGCGGAGATCGACGAGATCGCGGGCGACCCGCGGCCCGCGTGGATCGTGCAGCCAGGGCAGCGGGCCGACGCGCCGCCGCCACCGTCGTTGCGTGCGGTCGCGCGCGGCGGCACGGGGCGGTCCGTCCTCATCACGGGCCACCTCGACACCGTGCACGATCCGTTCGGCGCATTCCAGGCGCTTGCGCGCGAGGCGAACGGCCGCGCGGTCGGCCCCGGCGCGATCGACATGAAGGGCGGGCTCGTCGCCATGCTCTTCGCGCTCGAGGCGCTCGCTGCGGCGGGCGTCGCGCCCGCATGGACGGTGCTCCTCAACTCAGACGAAGAGACGGGGAGCCTCCACAGCCAGCGCGCGATCCGCGCCGAGGCGCGCGCGTGCGCCGCGCGCGGCGGCTTTGGCCTCGCGATGGAGCCGTCGCTTCCCGACGGGTCGCTTGTCCTCGAGCGGCTCGGAAGCGCGACCTTCCGCATCGAGTGCGAGGGCCGCGCAGCACACGCCGGCCGCGACTTCGCGCAGGGCGTCTCCGCCGTGAACGCGCTCGCATCGAAGGTCCTCGATGCCGCGAAGCTCGTCGACCTCGACGCGGGCACCGTTGTCAACATCGGCCCGCTCGAGGGGGCGAAGGCGACCAACATCGTGGCCGACCGCGCCCGCGCCTGGGGCAACGCACGCTTCCGCGACGCGGCGCGCGAAGATCTCGTGAAGGCGGGGCTCCTCGCGCTCTCGACCCCGGCCGACGCGCCGCTCCCGAGGACGCGCGTCGAGTACGAGTCGAACCGCCCCGCGAAACCGGAGACGCCCGCGGTGCGCGCCCTCGCCGACGAAGTGCGCGTGATCGGCGAGGCGTTCGGCGAGAAGGTCGGCTTCGGGAAGTCGGGCGGCGTCTCCGACGGAAACCTCATGCAGGCGGAGGGGCTTCCCACCCTCGACACCATGGGGCCGCGCGGCGGGAACCTCCACCGCACCGACGAATACATCGACCTCGACTCGCTGGCGCCGCGCGCCGCCATGCTGGCGATTCTTCTCTCGCGGGCAACGAAAGCCTGATAACCACGCGAATTCGCATCGCCTAGGCTACAGCCACCCCGCGCGGACGGACGAAAACAGTCCCTGTCCGCGCGCGGGTCGCCCGCGTGCCGCCATTCGAGAATCCCATGCACTCCACGCTCGACCCAACCGAGGCGCTCGGCGCCTCGCTCCGTTCCAACGCCGCCATCGACGCAGCGATCCGCGACATCGTCGCGGAGGTGGCCGCGAAGAGCCGCCAGATCACGGGGGCCCGCCCCGCGCGCGACGGCGCGGCGGAGACGCTCGCGGGCTGGCTCAAGCGCGCCACGGAGGTGCGCGGGCGCGGGCCGCTCTATCCCTATCTCGGCTCCGGGCTCGGGAACGGCGCGCTCGTCGAGCTCGTCGACGGCAGCGTCAAGTGGGACCTCATCAACGGAATCGGCGTCCATATGTTCGGGCACAGCGACCCTGGCCTGATCGAGGCGTCGCTGCGCGCGTCGCTCTCCGACCTCGTGATGCAGGGGAACCTGCAGTACAACCAGGACGCGATTCTGTTCGGCGAGTTCCTCGCGCACGAGGCCGCGCGCAGCTCGCGCCTCAAGCACTGCTTCATCACGAACTCGGGCTGCATGGCCAACGAGGCCGCGCTGAAGGTCTGCCAGCAGAAGACCGGCGGAGCGCCGCGCATCATCGCCTTCGCCGACTGCTTCATGGGCCGCTCGACCACGATGTCGCAGATCGGCGACACGGCCGCGTACCGCCAGGGCCTCGCGCTCAACATCCTCGTCGACTACCTGCCGTTCTTCGACGCATCGATGGGCGTCGAGCGCTCGATCGACATGACGCTCTGGCACCTGAAGCAGCTCATCCACCGCTATCCGGGCGAGCACTGCTGCCTCATCGCGGAGCTCGTGCAGGGCGAGGGCGGCTTCAACACGGCGCCGCGCGAGTTCTTCGTCAAGCTCTTCGAGGAGGCGAAGAAGGCGGGCATCCCGATCTGGGACGACGAGGTGCAGACCTTCGGCCGCACGGAGAGCATGTTCTGCTTCGAGCGGCTCGGCCTCGGCGACTACATCGATGTCGTCAGCGTCGGCAAGATCACGCAGGCCTGCGCCTGCCTCTACACGGCCGACATGAATCCGGGCCCCGGCCTCCTCTCGGGCACCTTCGCGGCGTCCTCGAGCGCGTTCGGCACGGGGCTCTCGATCCTGCGGCGGCTCCAGTCGGGCGGCTACTACGGCCCCGAAGGTCGCATCGCGCGGCTCTTCGCGGCGTATCGCGAGCACGCGACCGCGTTCGTCGCCCGTCACCCCGAGTGGTTCCCGCCCGCGCTCAACTCGCTCGGACGCCCGACGATGGAGCTCGTCGCGGGAACGGGCGGCATGATGCGCCTCACGCCCTTCGGCGGAAACCGCGAGAAGATCGGCCGCCTCCTCGCGAACCTCTTCGAGGACGGCGTCATCGCCTTCAGCTGCGGGCACGGGCCGTATCACCTGCGCTTCCTTCCGCCCGTCGGCGTGATGAAGCCCGAGGACTTCGCGCCCGTCTTCGAGATCATGGAGAAGTCGTTCGCGCGCACGGCCTGAGCCGCGCCGCGCGGAGATACACGCGATGTTCATCATCAGACCAGCCATCCTCGACGACCTTCCGACGCTCTTGAAGCTCGCGAAGATGGTGCACTTCATCAACCTTCCCGCGGACAAGGAGCTTCTCGCCGCGAAGATCGGGCGCAGCCGCCGCAGCTTCGCGGGCGATGTCGAGGACATCCGCCACCGCGAGTTCATGTTCGTGCTCGAGGACGGCGAGTCCGACGAGGTCGTCGGCACCTGCTCGATCCTCTGCTGCGTCTCGTGGGACGGGCGGCCGCACATCTACCTGAAGACGGGCAAGCGCTCGTTCTACAGCGAGGACCTGCAGCTTGGTCAGACGCATGTCACGCTCGAGCTCGGCACCGACACGAGCGGCCCGAGCGAGGTCGGCGGCCTGATCCTCGCGCCGGGTTTCCGCGGTCGGCCCGAGCGGCTTGGGTCGCTCCTCTCCCTCATCCGCTTCCACTTCATCGGCCTGAACCGCGAGATGTTCGCAGAGCGGATCCTCGCCGAGATGATGGGCCCGCTCACGCCCGACTCGGGCACGCTCCTCTGGGAGTACCTCGGTCGCCGCTTCATCAACCTCTCCTACAAGGAGGCCGATCTCTTCAGCTCGCGCTCGAAGGAGTTCCTGCTGTCGCTGTGGCCGAAGGGCGAGATCTACGCGTCGCTCCTGCCGCCCGAGGCGCGCGCCCTGATCGGCAAGGTCGGCGAGGAGACGGAACCCGCGAAGCGCATGCTCGAGAAGCAGGGCTTCAAGCACCACGGCCATGTCGATCCGTTCGACGGCGGCCCGTACCTCGACACGGCGATCGCGGATGTGCCGATCGTGAAGGCAACCGTGACGCGCCATGTCACCGCGATCCGCGACGCGAGCTCCACGCACGAGGCGTTCGTGAGCTACAAGGGCCGCGGCGGCTTCCGCGCCACGCGCAGCCGCTACGACCTTGCGGGCGAGCGCATCGCGCTTCCGATCGCGACGCTCGAGGCGATTGGCGCGCCGCACGACGCGGTCGTCGGTTTCACGCCGCTTCCAGAGTCGAAGTCCTCGCGCCGACGCGGCGTGAAGAAGGGGTGACGATGCTCCTCTCGAACGCGTATCTCGCGCAGGCGCCTTGCGATTTCGTCGACGGCGCGTTCCGGCCGCTCTCGGGCGATGCGATCACGACGCGCGACCCTGCGAACCCCGCGGGCATGGTGTGGGCGGGCTCGCCCGTGGCCTCGCACGCCGAGGACGCCGTCGCCGCCGCGCGGCGCGCGCTGCCCGCATGGGCGGCGCTCCCGCTCGACGCGCGGCGCGCGCACCTCGAGCGCTGGCGCGAGACATGCGTGAGGCACGCGGCGCGGCTCTCCGCGGCGATCTCGCGCGAGATCGGCAAGGTCAGGTGGGAGGCGGACCTCGAGGCGAAGATCGTCGCCGAGAAGGTCACGATCACGCTCGAGGAGCGCGTGCTTGCGCGCGTGGCCGGCTTCGAGGTCGCTGCAGGCGCGGGCAAGACTGGAATCTGCACCTTCAGGCCGCACGGCGTGATGACGGTGCTCGGGCCGTACAACTTCCCGGCCCACCTTCCGAACGGCCACATCGTGCCCGCGCTCCTCGCGGGCAACACCGTCGTCCTCAAGCCGAGCGAGAAGGCGGCGTCGGTCGGGCAGCTGCTGGCCGAGCTCGCGCACGAGGCGGGCTTTCCCGCGGGCGTCTTCAATGTCGTGCAGGGCGGCGGCGCGACCGCATCGCGGCTCGCCACGCACCCAGAGGTCGACGGAGTCCTCTTCACGGGCTCGTTCCCCGTCGGCCGGCGCATCCTCGAGGCGAACCTCGACACGCCTGGCCGGCTGATCGCGCTCGAGATGGGCGGATCGAACCCAGCCGTCGTGACCGCGAAGGCGGATCTTCGCCGCGCTGCGATCGAGTGCGTGCGCGCCGCGTTCGCCACCACGGGACAGCGCTGCACCTGCACGCGGCGCATCATCGTCGACGACGCGGTCGCGGATCGGTTCGTGCCCATGGTGCTGCGTCTGGCGTCGACGCTCGTGATCGCGGCCGCCGACGACGGCGTGCCCGCCTTCATGGGACCGCTCGTGACCGCGGAGGCACGCGACGCGGTGCTGCGCGCACAGGCGCGCCTCGCGTCGGCGGGGCGACTCCTGCTCGAGGCCAGTCCGCTCGACCGCGCGGGTTTCTTCCTCTCGCCGGGCGCCGTCGAGGTCGGGCGGTTCGAGCGCCGCCCCGACGAGGAGGAGATCTTCGGACCCTTCGTCCAGATTTCCCGGGCGCGCGACCTCGCCGATGCGATCGCGCAGGCGAATGCGACGAACTTCGGCCTCGCCGCCAGCGTCTTCACGGAGGATCGCTCGGAATGGGAGGCGTTCTTCGCGGGTGTCCGCGCGGGGTGCCTCAACTGGAATGCAGGAACGGCAGGGGCGAGCAGCAAGCTTCCCTTCGGGGGCCTCGGACGCTCGGGGAACCACAGGCCCGCGGGCGCCTTCGCGGTCGACTCGGTGGCGTACCCCGTCGCCACGATGATCGATGCCGCCGAGCCCGTGATCCCGCAGGGGATGCTCGTGAGCGAGCGGACGCTCGGCGCCTCCGCGTAACCCGAAGGGGCGGCAAGTCGTACGGTTTCTCAGAAAATCGCACCCATTCGGGTTCTCGGTGAGAGATCGATCGCAGGACTCTCGTACTCTCACCCGAAGTGACGATGTGTGGCGGGGGGCGTTTCGGCCCGCGGGCGCGCTCGGCGGTTCCGAGCATCCGACCCTCCCGACGATACGAACCCTTCCTCGAACGGACTCTCAATGGTGCGGCGTCGCGTGCTGCGGAAAGGCACACGGCGCCGCGCCGCCTTTTTCGGGGTTCGGGAATGTCAAGGCCAAGCGATCGGCGCCGGCCCGCCCGCGCAGGGCTCCACCCGTCGTTCCACGCACCCGCTCCTCAGCCCACCCGCTCGTCCAGCCACGCGGGGATCTGGTCGAGCGCCACGCGGTCCTGTGCCTGCGTGTCGCGGTGGCGGATCGTAGCGGTGCCGTTCGCCGCGCCATCGTGGTCGATGGTGATGCAGAAGGGCGTGCCCGCCTCGTCCATGCGCGCGTAGCGCTTGCCGATCGACTGCTTCTCGTCGAACTCGACGGTGTGCTTCTTGCGCAGGTCGCGGTAGAGGCGCTCCGCGATCTCGGGCAGGCCGTCCTTGTTGACGAGCGGGAAGACGCCCGCCTTCACGGGCGCCATGCGCGGCGTGAAGTTCATGTAGACGCCCGATGCGCGCGACGGATCGGGCGTGTACGCCTCGCACAGGAGCGCGAGCGTGCCGCGGTCGGCGCCTGCCGACGGCTCGATCACATGCGGGAAGTAGCGCTCGGCGCGCTCCTGGTCGAAGTAGCGCATCTTCTCGCCCTTGCCGCAGTGGGTCGCGTGGGCCTTGAGGTCGAAGTCGGCGCGGTGCGCGATCCCCTCGAGCTCGCCGAAGCCGGGCGCGGTGAAGGGGAAGCGGTACTCGATGTCGCTCGTGCCGGCGCCCTCCTTCGCGTAGTGCGCGAGTTCGTCGCGGTCGTGCTCGCGGAGGATGAGGTTCTCGCCCGCAAGGCCGATCTTCTGCCACCACGAGAAGCGCCAGTCGCGCCACCACCTGTACCACTCGTTCGCGGTGTCGGGGCGGATGAAGAACTCGATCTCCATCTGCTCGAACTCGCGGCTCCTGAAGGTGAAGTTGCGCGGCGTGACCTCGTTGCGGAAGGCCTTGCCGATCTGCGCGATGCCGAAGGGCACGCGCACGCGCGATGAATCGCACACGTTCCAGAAGTTCGCAAAGATGCCCTGCGCGGTCTCGGGCCTGAGGTACGCGAGCGAGTTCTCGTCGCGGATCGCGCCGCAGTAGGTCTCGAACATGAGGTTGAACATGCGCGGCTCTGTGAGCGTGCCCGCTTCCTTCGCGTGCGGACCGATCGTGCGCGCGCGCTCCTCGGCCGAGATCGCCATGAACGGACGGAGGACATGCACCGCCGGGTCGAGCGCGTCGCGCTTCTCGTACTTGGCGAGCGCCTTCGCGGCGGCGGCGCGCTGCTCGTCGTCGTTCTCGACGAACGCGTGGAGGCGCGCGCCCGCCGCGGTCGAGCCGAGCACCGCGAGATGGTCGGCGCGATAGCGCTGCTTGCTCTCCCGGCAGTCGACCATCGGGTCGTTGAACCCGCCGACATGCCCGGACGCGACCCACACCTTCGGGTTCATGATGATCGTGGTGTCGAGGCCCACGATGTCGACCGGGTTTCCGTCCGGTCCGATCAGCTCGCGCTCGACCACATCGTTCCACCATGCGTTCTTCAGGTTCCGCTTGAGTGCGGCGCCCATCGGGCCGTAATCCCAGAAGCCGTTGATGCCGCCGTAGATCTCGGAGGACTGGAAGATGAAGCCGCGGCGGCGGCAGAGGGCGACGATGTCGTCCATCTTCTTCGGGGCGGCGGGGAGGGCGGGGGAGTTGGCGGTGACGTCGGACATGGTGGTTTGGGCCAGATGGCTTCCGTTGGGGAACGCAGGATATCGGCTCGGGTCGCGGCCCCGAGTGCAGGGATTCCCGCGGATTTCGCGTCACTGCGGCTTGAGGCCGATCAGCGTGAAGAGCTCCATGCGGGCGGCGGGGTTCGTGAGGAACGAGCCGTGGAGCTTGGAGGTGGTGGTGACGGCGCCGGGCTGGCGGACGCCGCGGTAGCACATGCAGAAGTGGCGCGCCTGGATCACGACCGCCACGCCGTGGGGGCGGAGGGTCGTGTTGATCGCGTTCGCGATCTGCGCGGTCAGCTTCTCCTGGACCTGCAGGCGCTTCGAGTAGATGTCGACCACGCGGGCGAGCTTTGACAGACCCACCACGCGGCCGTTGGGGATGTAGGCGACATGGGCCTTGCCGACGAACGGCACCATGTGGTGCTCGCAGTGGCTGTGGACCTCGATGTCCTGGAGGAGCACCAGTTCGTCGTAGCCCTCGATCTCGCCAAAGGTGCGCTGCAGGGGCTCGATCGGATCGGCCGAGTAGCCCCAGAAGTGCTCGTGCATGGCCTTGACCACGCGGGCGGGGGTGTCGAGGAGCCCCTCGCGGTTCGGGTCGTCGCCGATGTATCCGAGGAGGGCCCGGACATGCGCCATGGCGGCCTTCGCTTCGGGTGAGTCGAGGTCTGGTTCCTGCATGGGGAGGGGCGATGGTAGCGCGGAGATGGGGGGGATGCACCCCTGTCGAGGCGCGGGGAACGCCGTATCCTGCCCCAATGCGCACTTCGACCTCCCCGCGCCGTGGCGGCGCCCTCGTGAAAGTCCTCGGCGTCCTCGCCCTCGTCGTCGTCGTCGTCGTCGTGGGCGGCGTCCTTCTGATCGACTCGATCGCCCGTGCGGGCATCTCCGCCGCGGGCACCTACGCGCTCGGCGCGCGCACCTCGGTGCGGGAGGCGTCGATCGGCCTCGTCTCCGGGAAGACCGCGATCCGCGGCCTCGCGGTCGACAACCCGAAGGGCTACGCGCAGGATGTGAAGTTCGTCTCGCTCGGCGAGATCGCGGTCGACGCGGGCTTCGCGAACCTCATCGGCGAGAAGATCGTGATCGACCGCGTGGCGCTCTCGGACCTCGTCGTCGACATCGAGAAGGGCTCCGACGGCACGCTCAATGTCAACGCGGTCGTCGACAACATCAAGAAGGCGACGGGAGCGGACAAGCCCGCAGACAAGCCCGCAGACAAGCCAAGCGACGCGCCGAAGGGCGAGTCGAAGGAGGCGATCATCAAGGAACTTCGCCTCGAGAAGGTGAAGGTCAACCTGCGCAATCTCGTCGGAGGCAAGGACGGTGTCGTCGAGGTCAAGCTCCCCGACATCGTGCTGCGCGACCTCTCGTCGAAGGGCGGCGTCGATGTCCTCGCGAGCGAGGTGTCGGGCGTCGTCATCGCGTCGGTCATGCAGGCGGTGGTCGCCGCCAACATCGAGGGCCTCGGCGCCGATGTGCTCGGCGGGCTCCAAGGCGCGGTCGACGGCCTCGGCGAGGCGATCGGCGGCCCGCTCAAGGACGCTGTCGGCAAGGGAATCGAAGGCGCCGCCGCTGCGCTCAAGGATGTGGGCAAGGGCCTCGGCGATGTCGGCAAGAAGCTCGGCGAAGAGGCGGGCAAGGCGCTCGAGGGCGCGGGCGACGCCGTGAAGAAGGGCGTCGGCGACGCGATCGACGGCATCTTCGGAGGCAAGAAGTGAGCGCGATTCCCGCGGCCTACGCCGCGGCAGGCGCCGCGCACCGCGCGCTTTGGTCGGGCCGCGTCGACGGGACGGAGGCCGACCTCGCTCGTTGGCACCAGGTCGTCGGCTTCCTCGACCTTCGCGGCGAGCTCGAGCACTACTTCGATCCGACGATCGTCTTCATCGGCTACGCGAGCGACCTCGGCGTGCGGCAGAACCTCGGGCGCGCGGGCGCTGCGGAGGGCCCCGCGAGGCTCCGCGCGCGCATGGCGCCGTTCCCCGCGGTCGAGGGCATCACGCTCCTCGACGGGGGCGACATCGTGGAGGGGCGCACGGTGCTCGAGACCCAGGAGGCGCTGGCGTGGGCGGTCGAGCGCGTCGTCCGCGCGGGCGCCATGCCCGTCATCCTCGGCGGCGGCCACGACATGGCGTACGGCCATTTCCTCGGCGCAGCGCGCGCGCGCGGCGCACCTCCCGCGTGCGTCAACTTCGACGCGCACCTCGACCTGCGTCCGATCCCCGAGACAGGTCCGAACTCGGGCACCCCGTTCACGCAGGCGTGGGAGTGGTGCAACGCGAACGGCGCGCGCTTCCTCTACGCGGCGTTCGGCGTGCAGCGGCTCGGGAACACGGAGCGCCTCTTCGACCGCGCGATCCAGGCGGGCTCGCTCATCGTCGACGCGGACGGCTTCGCCCTCGACACGATCGAGGAGGTCATGGAGGCGCTCAACGACGAGGTGGGCGACGCCGAGATCTGCCTTTCGGTCGATCTCGATGTCTTCGCGGCCGCGTATGCGCCGGGCGTGAGCGCGCCGACCGCGATGGGCCTCGTGCCCGATGCTGCGTTCCGCAGGATCTACAGGGGACTCCTCGAGAGCGAGCGCATGATCGGCATCGAGATCGCGGAGCTCAGCCCGCCGCTCGACCAGGACGACCGCACGGCGCGCCTCGGCGCGGCGCTCGTCTACGAGGTCGCGCTGGCGCTCGCGGAGGTCGAGAAGGAGCACGACGCGCCGGCGGATGGCGGCGCGGAGTCGGAAGGCGGCGGCGAGGGCGAAGGCCCGCGCGGGCCAGCCGAGGAAGAGCCGTGAGCGCAGTGCGGATCGGCGTCGACCTCGGTGGCACGAAGATCGAGGCCGCGGCCGTGCGCGGCGAATCAGAGATCCTCTGGCGCGAGCGCGTCGCGACGCCGCAGGGCGACTACGACGGCACAGTCCGCGCCGTCGCGGCGCTCGTCGAACGGCTCGCGGCCGAGTGCGCGCTCGACGGCGCGACGCCCGTCGGGCTCGGCGCGCCAGGCTCGATCTCGCCCGTGTCTGGCCTCCAGCGCAACTCGAACTCGACCTGCCTCAACGGCCGCCCGTTCGTCGAGGACCTCTCGCGCGCCCTCGGGCGGCCCGTGCGCATGGCGAACGACGCGAACTGCTTCGCGCTCGCGGAGGCCGTCGCGGGCGCCGCGCGCGAGGCGCGGGT
Source organism: uncultured Klebsiella sp. (assembly GCA_964393015.1). Lineage (GTDB taxonomy): Bacteria > Planctomycetota > Phycisphaerae > Phycisphaerales > SM1A02 > QWPT01. Next base: position 684 of record CAYMSD010000069.1, on the reverse strand, counting down.
CGTCTTCGGCGTGATCCTCGGCACAGGCGTCGGCGGCGGCGTCGTGATCGACCGCGTGGCGCGCGAAGGGCGCAACGCGGTCGGCGGCGAGTTCGGCCATGGCGAGCAGCAGGGGCTCGCGCGCGAGGCGCTCGCCGAGGGAAGAGCCCACGCGCCGCGCGCGTGCTACTGCGGCCTCGTCGACTGCCGCGAGCAGTATCTCTCGGGCCCTTCCGTCGAGCGCGAGTTCGCGCGCGCCACGGGCCGCACGCTGCGGCTTCCCGAGATCGAGCGCGCGGCGGATGCTGGCGATGTCGATGCGCAGGCCGCGATCGCGCGTTGGAGCGCGCGGCTCGCTGTGTCGCTTGCGGATGTCGTCAATCTCCTCGACCCCGACGCGATCGTCCTCGGCGGCGGCGCAAGCAACCTTCGCGCCGCGACGGATGCCGTGCCCGCGCTCGTCGCGCGCGCCGTCTTCGGCGACAGCTTCACGACCCCGATCCGCCGCGCCGAACTCGGCGACAGCGCAGGCGTCGTCGGGGCAGCCTGGCTCTGGTGAGGCTGCGCGTTCGACCGCCGTCGGCGTGAACCCGGGTCAACGAAGTCGATGGGCCATGAGTGCCCGCAGACGAAGTCTGCGGAACGACAGCCGTCGGAGTCGACGGCGGACATCATCCGTTCCGCATGCTGAAGCATGCGGGCACC
>CAYMSD010000068.1:12747-19184 GCA_964393015.1 uncultured Klebsiella sp. | reverse complement strand
TCATCTGCGTGGTCAGCGTCTCGTCGGCCTCGGGGAACTTCTCGAAGGTCCAGCGCGGGATCTTCACGACGACATAGTCGATCGACGGCTCGAAGCACGCGCTCGTCGTGCCCGTGATGTCGTTCTTGAGCTCGTCGAGCGTGTAGCCGACCGCAAGCTTCGCCGCGATCTTCGCGATCGGGAAGCCCGTCGCCTTCGACGCGAGCGCCGAGCTGCGGGACACGCGCGGGTTCATCTCGATGACGACCATCTCGCCCGTCTTCGGGTCGATGCCGAACTGCACGTTGGAGCCGCCGCAGTCGACGCCGACGGCGCGCATGATCGCGAACGCGGCGTCGCGCATCCGCTGGTACTCCTTGTCGGTCAGCGTCTGGATCGGCGCCACGGTGATCGAGTCGCCCGTGTGCACGCCCATCGGGTCGATGTTCTCGATGCCGCAGACGATGATGCAGTTGTCGCGCGTGTCGCGCACGACCTCGAGCTCGTACTCCTTCCAGCCGAGGACCGACTGGTCGATGAGCACCTGGCCGATCATGCTCGCGGCGAGGCCGCGGCGGATGATGTCGTCGAACTCCTCGCGGTTGTAGGCGATGCCGCCGCCCGTGCCGCCGAGCGTGAACGCGGGACGGATGATGGCGGGAAGGCCGATTTCCTGCAGGAACTCGCGCGCGTCCTCGAGGTTGGTGACGGTCTTCGCCTTCGGCTGCCTGAGCCCGAGGCCCTCGACGATCCGGCGGAACTCCTCGCGGTCCTCCGCGCGGTGGATGACGCGGCGGTCGGCGCCGATCATCTCGACGCCGTGCTTCTGGAGCACCCCCGCATCCCACAGCTTGCAGGCGCAGTTGAGCGCCGTCTGCCCGCCGAGGATCGGCAGCAGCGCGTCGATCGGCGTGCCGAGCTCCTTCTCGCGGATGATGATCTTCTCGACCGCCTCGGGCGTGATCGGCTCGATGTAGGTGCGGTCGCTGAACGCAGGATCGGTCATGATCGTCGCGGGGTTCGAGTTCACGAGCACCACGCGGTAGCCCTCCTCGCGGAGGCTCTTGCACGCCTGGGTGCCCGAGTAGTCGAACTCGCAGCCCTGACCGATGACGATGGGGCCGGAACCGATGATGAGGATCGTGTGGATGTCTTCGCGGCGAGGCATGTGCGTCGTCGGTGAGGGTGTGTGCCCGCGGCACCCTGGAGGAAGCGAGGGTGCGGCGCGGCCTTGCGTGCTGTCGGACGGGCCCGCCGAGGGGCGGGGTGCGGGCAAAATCCGCACGAGTGTACAGGAAGTCGGCTCGGCCTGAAGCCGTGCCGGCGGGTTTGGCGCGAGAAGCCGTCGGCGCGGCCGCGGGCCGCTGCGGTTGACAGGCGCGCGCGCGAACGCGACCGTGGAGACGATGGTGGACGACGCCCCCGCACTCGCCCCGCACCTCGGAATCCCCGCCGTTCCGTCGTTGATCGGCGGCATCGGGGAGCCGTGGGCCGCGGCGGTGCCGCCTGCGTTCGCGGCCGCGGCGCTCCTCCTTGTTCTCGTCGGGCTCCCCGCCCTGCTCTTCGTCGCCTTCCGCGCGGTCGGACGGCGCCTGCACCCCGACGACGCCTTCGTCGGGTGGATGCGGCTCGTCGCCATCCCCTATGTGCGATGGTTCCAGCGGCTCTCGGTCGAGAACGCGGCGATCATCCCCGGGTCGATCGGCCCGCGCGGCCTCATCGTGGTCTCGACGCATGGCTCGGGGCTCGACCCGATCGCGATCCAGACGGAGATGCGCCACCCGATCCGATGGATGATGAGCGCGGAGATGATGCACGCGCCGCTCGCGTGGTGGTGGCGGAAGCTGCGCGTGATCCCCGTCAGCTTCGACGCCCGCGACGCGGCGGCGCTCAAGGGGGCGATCGCGCATGTCCAGTCGGGCGGGGTGCTTGGGATCTTCCCCGAGGGCGCCATCGAGCGGCCTCCGCGGCACCTCCGGCCCTTCTCGGGTGGGCTTCGACTGATCCTCACCCGCACCCAGGCGCCCGTGCTCGTGGCGACGATCGATCCAGGGCACCCCGCCGAGACGGCGTACGGTGCCCTCTTCAGCCCGACCCGGGCGCGGCTCCGCTTCATCGCGCTCGTCGAACCAGGCCCCGAGGGCCACGGACGCGACGCCGCCGATCGGATCTTCGACCTGATCGCGCGCGAGACGGGCTGGCCCGTCTCGACCGTCGAGCTGCCGCCGCCCGATGCCGCGGCGGTCGAGCGAAATCTCGCCGCGTTCGGCCGCCGCACCTGACGGCGGGCGCTTCCGCCGTAGGATGCGACCCGCATGATCGCGCGCATCGAAGGAACCCTCGAGGATGTGGTCGACGGCGTCGCGGAGGTGCGCGTCGCGGGCGGGCTCGTCTACGAGGTGCTTGTCCCCGCGTGCGACGCGGGCGAGCTCCTCATGCGCCAGGGCCGCGAGGTGTCGTTCTTCACGCTGCACTACCTCGAGTCGCAGGGACAGGGCTCGCACTTCGCGCCGCGGCTGATCGGATTCCGCTCGCGCGAGCAGCGGGCGTTCTTCGAGCTGCTCACGACCGTGAAGGGGATCGGCAACCGCAAGGCGCTCCGCGCGATGCAGGTCTCCCACGCGCGCATGGCAGAGGCGATCGCGGCGGGCGACGCGAAGTTCCTCGCGACCTTGCCCGAGATCGGCAAGCGCACCGCCGAGAGCACCATCGTCGAGCTCAAGGGGAAGCTCGACCCGTTCCTGGCCGACCCGACGGCCGCGAAGCGCGCGGCGCAGGCCGCCGCCGCCGCGGCGAGCGTCGTGGCGCTCCCCGTCGGCCCCGCCGCGGATGCGGAGGAAGTCCTCGTGGCGCTCGGGGAGCCACGCCCGCAGGCGCGTGCGAAGATCGAGCGCGTGGTCGGCGCGGCGGGCGGCGAATCGCTTGGCGCAGACGAGATCGTGACGCGCGCGCTCCGAACGCGCGGCGTGGGTTGACGGGTGTGGCGTGAACGCGGGCGCGCAGGAACATTCGGGATTCGCATGGAAGTGAACGAACACCGCTACGCAGGCATCATCGCGGGAGGCGCGGGCACGCGGCTCTGGCCGCTGTCGCGCCGCGCGCGGCCGAAGCAGCTGCTTCCCGTCGCGGGCGGCGAGTCGCTGCTCATGCATGCATGGAGGCGGGTCGACGGGGTGGTCTCCGGGGAGCGGCGCCTGCTCTGCACGACGGAGGCCTTCGCAGCGGCGATGCACGGCGCGCTGCCCGAGCTCCGTGCGGAGAACGCGCTGCTCGAGCCGATGGGGCGCGACACGCTGAACGCGGTCGGCCTCCTCGCGTTCGTGCTCGCCGTGCGCGACCCGCGCGCGACGCTCGCGATCCTCACGGCGGACCATCTCATCGAGCCGGTCGAGCTCTTCCGCGAGCGGCTGCGCGCTGCCTTCGCGGCGGTCGAGGCCTCGCCGCGGCGGATCGCCACCTTCGGCGTCGCGCCGACCTACGCCGCGACGGGCTACGGATACATCGAGCGCGGCGGCGCGGTCGACGGAGTCGAGCACGCGTTCCGCGCCACGCGCTTCGTGGAGAAGCCCGACCGCATGCGCGCGGAGGAGTACCTGCGCCTCGGCAACTTCGTGTGGAACTCGGGGATGTTCGTCTTCCGCGCCGACACGATGCGCGCGGCGATCGCCCGCTTCGCGCCCGAGTCGGCGGCGGGCCTCGCTGAGATCGCTGCCGCATGGGACACGCCCGCGCGCGACGAGACGCTGCGGCGGATCTACGCCTCGCTGCCGAAGGCCTCGTTCGACCGCGCCGTGATGGAGCCCGCCGCCGCGGCAGGCGACGGCGCGTTCGAGGTGTGCGCGCTCGCGCTCGGCGCGAACTGGCTCGACATCGGAAGCTGGGCGAGCTTCACCGAGTCGATCGAGCCCGACGACCGCGGCAACCGCGTGAACGCGCACTGGCTCGACGACGGATCGCGCAATGTGTGCGTGGTCTCCGATGATCCCGGCCACCTTGTCGCGACCGTCCGCTGCGAGGACCTCGTGATCGTGCACACCAAGGACGCGACGCTCGTGGTTCCGCGCGCGGAGGCGGAGCGCGTGAAGGAACTCGCCGAGCGCGCGCCAGAGGCGTGGCGCTGACGATGCGCTATCTCGCGATCGACCTCGGAGACAAGCGGACCGGCTTCGCGGCGGGCGACGATGTCGTCTGGCTGGTGCAGCCGCTGTCGGTGGTCGAGGCGCCCACGCGCGCCCTGCAGGTGAAGGCCGCGCTGCGCGCGATCGACGAATACGGCCCCGACCGCATCGTGGTCGGCCTGCCGTTCAACATGGACGGCACCGAGGGCCCGCGCGCGAAGCTCGTGCGCGAGTTCGCGGCCGAGCTCGAGCGCGCCTTCCGCGCGGACCGCGGCCCGCACGCGCGATTTTCCCTCGATTTCCACGACGAGCGACTCTCGAGCTTCGACGCGGAGCAGCGCCTGAACCGCACGGGCCGCACGCACGGCGAGAAGAAGGCGCTGCGCGACGCGCTTGCGGCGTGCGCGATCCTCGAGGACTACCTGCGCGCGCAGCGCGGCGGGAGCGCCGGCGGCGACGAGGCCGACGCGTGAGCGGCGCCCGTCTGCATCTCACCGACGAGCAGCGGGCCGTCGTCGAGGCGCGCGACGACGCGCATCTCACGGTGCTCGCGGTCGCGGGCAGCGGCAAGACCACGACGATGGTGCACCGCCTCGCGGAGCTCGCGATCCGCGGCGTGCCGCCTGCGCAGATGCGCGCGGTGATGTTCAACAAGGCCGCGCAGCTCGCCTTCGAGTCGCGTCTCGCGGCCACAGGCGTCGACACGCGCGCGCTGCGCGTGCAGACCTGGCACGCGCTCGCGTTCGGCATCGTGCGGCATCTCGAGGATGTCGGCGCCGTGCCGCGCATGCAGCTCGTCACCGACGGCGGCGCGGTCCTGCGCGCGGTGGGCGAATCGATCCGCGAGGAGTTCGCGGATCGCGCGGAGCGGCCGGAGGAGGACGATGGCCGCGACGCCGAGAGCTGCCTCGAGGCGATCCGCGAGTGGAAGTCGATGCTCGTCGCGCCCGCGGACGCGGGGCACGCGAACGACGAGTTCCTCGTGGGCGTCTACGCGCGCTTCGAGAAGCGGCGCAAGGCCGAGGGCTTCCGCACCTTCGACGATCTCATCGGCGACAGCGTGCGCGCGCTCGAGGCCGATACCGCGCGGCTCGGGCTCTCCGACCGCTTCGAGCATCTCGTGGTCGACGAGTTCCAGGATTGCGACCACGCGCAGTTCCGCCTGCTGTCGCTTCTCGCGGGCTCGCGCGCGCGCGTGACGGTCGTCGGCGACGACGACCAGACGATCCACGAGTGGCGCGGCGCGCGCAGCGCGTTCATCCGCGGCGAGTTCGCGAAGCGCTTCACGGCGCACCCGCACGAGACCTTCGCGCTGTCGACGAGCTTCCGCTTCGGGCCCGACCTCGCGGCGGCGGCCGAGCGCGTGATCGCGGCGAGCGGTTCACGCGTGCCGAAGCGCATCGTGGCGGCGGACCCCGAGCAGGACACGCGGCTCGTCGTCGTCACGGAGTCGGGCGACGAACCGCGCGCGCTCGACCCGCTCGTCGCGAAGCTCGGCGAACTGCTCGCGCAAGGAACACCCGCGCGCGACATCGTGGTGCTCGGGCGCTCGTGGGCGCAGCTTCTCGCATGCGAATGGCGCATGCTTGCGGCGGAGATCCCGTTCGCGATGGACGAGCACGCAGCGTTCGCCGACGATCCGTCGCTTGCACTCTTGCTCTCGTACGCGCGCGCCGCGCGCACGCTGCGCGTGCCGCTTGAGGAAGACCTCGCGAAGAACGCCTCGCGCATCCTCAACCGCCCGTTCCGCGGGCTTTCGCGCAAGGGCATGGATCTCCTGCTGCGCGACGCGCAGCGCGACGGCCTCACGCTCGGCGACCTTGCGTTCGACGACGACCTCCATGTGATGGCAGGCTTCCACGGCGGCGCGCGCAAGGAGCTCAAGGCGCTCGGAAACACGCTCCTGAAGGCGCACCGCCGCGCGAACGAGGAGGCGGGTGCGGCGCAGGCGATCCGCGTCCTTCGCAGCGAGATTGCGTTCGAGGACGCGCTGTCCACGCACCGCAGCGCCGCGAGCGTGCAGGAGTGCCTGCGCGCCTACGAGGTGCTCGAGGACTTCGCGCGCGCCGCGCGCTGCCCGCTCGGCGAGCTCGAGGCGCGGCTCGCGGAGGTCGACACCACGCAGGGCCGCGCACGCGAGGACTGCGTGCGCGTCACCACGATCCACCGCGTGAAGGGCCTCGAGTGGGACTATGTGTTCATCCCCGAGTGCGACGAGGGATGGATGCCGCTTCCGGGCGACGAGGAATCAGGCTGCCTCGCGAAGCGCGACGCGAGCGCCACGCTCGAGCGGAGCCCCGCGGTCGAGAGCGAGCGGCGGCTCTTCTATGTCGCGATCAC
>CAYMSD010000068.1:0-12647 GCA_964393015.1 uncultured Klebsiella sp. | reverse complement strand
GTCGAGGTACCACCGCTGCTCGCCGCCGATCGGGCTGACGCCCTTGATCGGGATGTCGCGCACGGGGTCTGCGCCCGTCGCGATGCGATGGACCATGTGCGCCTTCTTCTTGCCGAGGACGAGGATGCCGATGAAGCGCGCGCTGTTGATGAGCGGATAGGTCATCGTCACGCGGTCGGGCGGCGTCACCTGCGGCCCGCGGTTGAAGCACGCGAAGCGGTCGTCGACGCGCAGCGCGTCGGAGTGCGGGAAGAGGCTCGCGGTGTGGCCATCGTCGCCCATCCCGAGCAGCACGAAGTCGAGGCGGTCGTGGCCCTTCTCGCGCCAGCCGAGCGTCTCGCGCAATTCGTCCTCGTAGAGCGCGTCGGCGTCAGGCTCGTAGGCGTGGATCGGATGGACCTGCGACTTCGGAATGCCCGAATGGTCGACGATCAGCTCTGCGATCTGCCTGTAGTTCGAACGCTCGTCCTCGAACGGCACGCAGCGCTCGTCGACGATCCACAGATGCGTGCGCCGCCACGGCATGTCGCGGAACGCGGGGTCGATCATCATGCGCTGGTAGAGCGGCATCGGCGTCGAACCGCCCGAGAGCGCGAGATGGAAGTCGCCGAAGCTGCGCACGCACGCCTTCGCCTGGTTGACGATGTCGAGCCCGATCGCGTCGATCGCGCCGTCCGCGTGGTCGAAGAGCGACACAGACCCCGGAAGCCGCGGCGTCGGCGGCATCTCGTCGAGGATCCTGTAGGGTCCGGTCTCGTCGTCGCTCATGCGAGGCTCGCGGAAGGTGACGCGCACAGCGTACCCGAGCGCGCCGCGAGCGGACTCACGCCTCGTTCCGCCACGCGCGGCCGTCGCGGGCGAGCAGTTCGTCGGCGCTCGCGGGGCCCCACGAGCCGACCGCGTAGTTCGCGCGGATCCCCGCGCGCGCGGCCGCGGAGCGTTCGTCGAGGAACGGCATCACCGCGTTCCACGCGCCCTCGACCTCGACGCGGTGCTTGAAGAGCGTCTGGTCGCCGCGCATCGCGTCGACGATCAGCGGCCCGTATGCCTCGACGGGCTCGCTCTTGAAGTGGTCTGCGTAGTCGAGCTGCATGTCGACGTTCGCGCCACGCAGCCCGAAGCCGGGAACCTTCACCTCGAAGCGCAGGTTGAAGCGCTCCTTCGGCGCGATCTCGATGACGAGGCGGTTCGGTGCCTCGCCGCCGAAGCCCGCGACCTTGCGGAAGAGATTCGCGGCGGGCGGCTTGAACTGCACCACGACCTCGGTGCGCTTCTGCGCGAGCTTCTTGCCCGTGCGGATGTAGAAGGGCGTGCCCGCCCAGCGCCAGTTGTCGAAGTGGACCTTCATCGCGGCGTAGGTCTCGGTGGTCGATCCCGCTGCGACACCCGCGAGTTCGTGGTACGCGCCCTCCTTGCCGTCGGAAGCAAACTGCCCGAGCGCGCAGTGCGACGCGACCTCGTCGGCGGTCGGCACGGAGATCGAGTCGATGATCTTGATCTTCTCGGCGCGCACGTTCTCTGGCGTGTAGAGGCTCGGCGGCTCCATCGCCACGAACGCGAGCACCTGGAAGAGATGCGACTGGATCATGTCGCGGATCGCGCCCGTCTGGTCGTAGAACGCGGTGCGCTGCCCGACCGACACGGTCTCCGCGGCCGTGATCTGCACATGGTCGATGTACTGCCAGTTCCACACGGGCTCGAAGATCGAGTTGCCGAAGCGCAGGACAAGCATCGACTGCACGAGCTCCTTGCCGAGATAGTGGTCGATGCGGTAGATCGACTCCTCCTCGAACGCGCGGCCGAGCGCGCGGTTCAGGCTCGCCGCGCTCGCTGCGTCGTGCCCGAAGGGCTTCTCGACGATGATGCGCTGCCAGCTCCGCGTGCTCGGGTCGATCGAGCACCAGCGCTTGCCCTCGACGACGAGCCCCGCCTCGTCGATCCGCTCGACGATCGGTTCGTAGAGGTTCTCCGCGACCGAGAGGAAGAAGAGGAGGTTCCCGCGCGTTCCCTTCTGTTCGGCGAGCTCGCAGAGGCGCGCGTCGAGCGGCGGATAGCACTCGCGCTTCACGGCGTCGCCCGCGAAGTAGAAGAGCCGCTTCGCGAATTCCGCGTACTTGGCGGCGTCGAAGTTCCTCACCTGCTGCGACACCCACTGCTTCAGCTCGTCGCGCCACGCGTCGTCGGTCTTCTGCGTGCGCGACACGCCGAGGATCACGGTCGACGGGTGCAGCTGGCCCGCGGCGTGCATCTCGTACATGGAGGGAACGAGCTTGCGCGAGGCGAGGTCGCCCGAGGCGCCGAAGATGACGAGGATGCACGGTTCGGTCGTGAGCATGGCGGGCACGGGAGGCTACCGCCTCTGCGCGCACGGCGGGGCGGGAATTCAGCGGCCGAAGCGCGGGTGGAACTTCGCCGCCACCTCGCGCAGCCGCGACTTGTCGACATGCGTGTAGATCTGCGTGGTCACGACGCTCGCGTGGCCGAGGAACTCCTGCACGGTGCGCAGGTCGCAGCCGCCGCGCAGGAGGTCGGTGGCGAAGCTGTGGCGCAGGACATGCGGGTGGACATCGTGGAGCCCCGCCGCCGCCGCGTACTTCCTGACGAGCATCCACACCGCGACGCGCTCGAGCGGGCGGCCGCGGTTCGAGACGAAGAGGCGGTGGTCGGCGCGCACCTCGTCGCCCTGCACGATCCCGGGGCGCACCTCCTCGAGCCATCGCGCGAGCGCCTGCGCCGCGGGCGTTCCCACGGGAACGACGCGCTGCTTCGAGCCCTTGCCGACGACATGGAGCGACTGGATGGTGGGGAACCACTGGTTGAGCCGCACCGAGCCGACCTCGCTCGCGCGCAGGCCCGCCGCGTACATCAGCTCGAGGATGGCGCGGTCGCGCTCCCAGAGGTCGCTGTTGTCGGGGCTCGGCGCGTCGATCAGCTTCTTCATCTGCGCGGGCGAGATGACGCCGGGGAGCTTGCGCCACTTCGTGGGCCGCTCGAGGAGCCGCGCGGGGTTCGACGGGATCAGGTTGCTCGCGTGCAGGAAGCGGAAGAAGACGCGCACGGTCGAGACATGCCGCACGATGGTCGCGGGGTCGAGGCTGCGGTCGCGCGAGAGGAAGCGCACATGCTCGACGAGATGCGCGGGCTCCGTCGCCGCGGGCGTCGCGACGCCGCGGGCCGCGAGGTCGGCCACGAGGTCGTCGAGGTCGCGGCCGTAGGCGGCGATCGTCGCGGGCGCGAGGCCGCACTCGATGCGGATGTAGGCGAGGAAGGCGCGCAACGCGGGCGCGAAGCCCGATGAGGTCGCGGCGGCGCCCTTCGGCGGGGCGCTCGCGCGGGGTGCGGCTGCGCGAGGGGCCTCAGGCACGACCGAGGCCGCGCGGGTGGTCGGGTTCGGCCGCGCCGTCGATGCACGGAGCGGCTGCAGCCTCACGCTCGATCGGCCCGTCGCACGATCGGAAGCGGGCGTCTTCGCCTGCGACGCCGGTGCGCTGCCCGCCACCTCGGCCGCCGGCCGCGCAGTCAGCGTCGCGGGGGTCTTCCCCGAGGCTCTCGAGTTGCGCGATGCAGGATCGGAAGGCTTCATCGAGATTGCCGAGGGTCCAACGAAGAAGAGCGGGCGTCGCGGGCTCGCCGAGCGGCACCGCGTCGCACGCGAGGTCGGAGGGTTGGTTCGCTGGTTCGCACGCCATCGAAGGGTCGTCGGAGATCGGCAAGAGGTGGGATCGGGCGCGAAAGATGCGGCCGCGCGGGAAGTGATTCCAACGGGCACGCGGCTTGCATGACGCAAGGCGCACGCTGCGACAGGAGGTCGCGGCGCGCAGATTCAGGCCAACCAACAGGCAAGGAGTGCCGCATGCCCGAGGCCCAGTCAGCCGCCGATTCGCTCGTGTTCCGCGCGATCCGACCCGATCGCGAGGTCGCGCGGGCCGATTCGCCCGAACGGCAGGAATTGCCGCGCCTCGACCTCGTGGGCGCAGCGATTGCGCGCGCCGCGCGTCTCGCGGCAGCGGAGGACCGCGCCCAGCGCGTGCACCAGCTGCTCCGCCAGTCGCAGGCCGCGGGACTCCTGGCGCCGCGCGCCGAGGCGACCAGCGACCTCGCCCAAGACGCCCCTGAGGCCTCGACCCCGCGTCAGGCACGCGAAGCGCACTTGTTCTCGGAACTCCTGGCAGGCACTCCCGACGAGGGGCGCGTCGTGCTCCTCACGGCCGCGGCGCGCGGCTTCGTCTGGCGCCTCCACCCAGCCCCGGCGGAGACCGCGTGCGAGGCTCCCGGCGGCCCGGCCGACGAAGGTGGCAAGCCGCTTGCTCCCCTGCACTTCGGAGCAGGCGCATGAACTACGGCTTCCACCTCTCGACCGCAGGGCTCGTCACCGGCATGCGCCGGCTCGACACCGTGGCGAACAACCTCTCGAACGCCATGACCATCGGCTACAAGGCCGATGTCCTCACGCTCGAGGCGCGCCGACCGGAGAACCTCGAGAACGGCGGCCTCTACCCCGACACCAACCAGGCGCTCGACGCCCTCGGCGGCGGCACGCTCTTCCGCCCGACCTCGATCGACCTGACCCAGGGCGTCCTCCGCGACACGGGCCGCCCGCTCGACCTCGCGATCGAGGGCGACGGCTTCTTCGTCCTCGAGAAGGCTGCGGACAGCGCGGGCCCGTCGAACGATGTCCTCGTGACCCGCGCGGGCGCCCTCACCCGCGACGCGCAGGGTCGGCTGGTCCTCGCGACCAGCGGCGCGGCCGTCCTCGGGATCGACGGCAACCCGATCACGCTCGAGGGGCAGTCGTCCGACCTCCTCGTCGACGCCTCGGGCAGCATCTTCCAGGGAGGTCAGGAGATCGGCCGCCTCCAGCTCGTCATGCCCGCGGACCTCGCGACCCTTCGCAAGGAGGGACGCGACGCGCTGCGCATCGCGGGCGGAAAGACGGTCGCCGCGCCCGCGGGAACCTCCATCCGCCAGCGCGCGCTCGAGGAGAGCACGGTCGACTCGGTGGCCACGCTCGCGGAGCTCATGCGCATCTCGCGCGGCATCGACTTCTCGATGCGGCTGATGCAGTACCAGGACCAGATGACGGGGCGCATGGTCGAGGCTTTTGGACGCTTCGCCTGACAGATACAAGCTGAACTCACACTATCAGATTGACATGCATGAGGCCTGCGTGCGCCTCCCGAGGAAGACGCGCGCAGACGAAGGAACCCACCATGAGCTACATCGCACTCAACACCGCGGCCACGGGCATGAGCGCCTCGGCCCTCAGCCTCGATGTGACGGCCAACAACATCGCCAACGCCAACACCAGCGGCTTCAAGGGCTCGCGCGCCAACTTCGAGGACCTCTTCTACCAGGAGCTGGCGCAGCCCGGCCTGCCCGCGGGCAACGCCGTGCAGCGGCCCACGGGCCTCTATGTCGGCCTCGGCACCCAGATTTCAGGCACGCAGCTCAACTTCTCGCAGGGCCCGGCCGAATCGACGGGCCGCACGCTCGACATCATGATCGAGGGCGACGGCTTCTTCCAGCTCGTCATCCCGCCCGACCTCGGCACGGGCATCGGCTTCACGCGCGCGGGCAACTTCACGCTCAACAGCGAGGGCTCGATCGTCCTCGCCAACAGCCCGGGCTACCGCCTCGAGCCCGAGATCCAGGTCCCGCCCGATGCGCAGCAGGTGAGCATCTCGCAGGACGGCATCGTCTCGGGCACGCTGCCCGGGCAGACGGAGCCCGCCGAATTCGGTCAAATCACACTGGCACGGTTTGTCAATCCGTCTGGCCTCAAGACCATCGGAAACAATGTCTACATCCAGACCGCGGCGAGCGGCGAGCCACTCGAGGGCCAGCCCACGCTCGAGGGAATCGGAGGCCTGCGCCAGGGCTTCCTCGAGGCGTCGAACGTCGACCCCGTGACGGAGCTCGTGTCGCTCATCAAGACGCAGCGCACCTTCGAGATGAACAGCCAGGTCATCCAGGCCGCGAACGAGACCCTGCAGAACGTCTCCAACATCCGCACCTTCTGAGGATCGCGCCATGCACCGCACCGCACCGCACGCCGTCCGCGCCGCCTCGCCCCGCGCCCGTCTTCTCCTGGCGCTCGTCGCGGCGCTCGCGCTCCTCGCCTCCGCGGCGACCGCGGTTGCGGACACGGTGACCCTGCGCGCCTCCGTGCGCATCGCCGCCGACCGCGCCGTCATGCTCGCGGACATCGCGGAGCTCGACGGAGCGCGCGCCGAGGCGCTCGCGGCCTCCGTGGTCGCGGACGCCTCGGCCGCGGCGCGGGAACTCACGGCGGACGCCGTGCGCGCGCGGCTCGCAGCCGCGGGCGCGAATCTGTCCGAGGTCCGGTTCCGCGGCGAGAAGACCGTCGTGCGGCCGCTCGCCGCAGGCGCCTCCACGCATCGCGGCGCGACGCCCGACGCCACACCCGCGCCCGAGTCGCGGCCCGCGCGCCACGCCGCGCCTGCCGTCGTCGACCCCGCCGCCCACGAGGGCCTCGCGACCCCGCTCGGCCTCGTCAGCGACATGCTCGTCCACGCCTTCGGCGTCGACGGCACGCTGCTCGAGCTCCACATCGCGGAGGAAGACCTCGCCCGCCTTGCGCCGCGCGAGGCGATGCGCGTCGAGGTCGCCGCGCGAAGCGCGCTGCGCGCGGACTCCGTGGCCTTCGAGATCATCGTCCACGACGGAGACGAGGTCGTGTCGCGGGAGCGCGTGCGCGTTCTTCCGCGCATCGTCCGCGAGGTCGCGGTGGCGAGCGAGCCGATCCGCCGCGGGCGCCCGATCGCGCCCGAGACCATCTCCATCGAGCGCCGCGCGCTCGCGCCGACCATCGCGGCGCGCGCGGCCGAGCCGACCCTTGCCGTCGGCGCCACGCTTGCGCGCAGCGTCAACCGCGGCGCCGTGCTCGCGCAGGAGGACCTCGTCGCGGCCGCCAGCGTGCGCCGCAACGACCGCGTGATCGTCCGCCGCGAGGTGGGCGGCGTCGTGATCGAGCTCGAGGCCGTGGCGCTCGAGGACGGCGCGGTCGGCGAGACGATCTCCTTCGCGCGGCCGGGCGTCGGCCGCGCACGCGACACCAGGCAGATCAGGGCGGAAGTCGTCGGCGGTGGCCGCGCGATCGTCCGCTGAACACGCAGAGAGAACACCATGCCGATCCCAGCCCTGCTCCCCCCGCTCGTCGCCGTGCTCGCGCTCGCCGCGAACGACGGAACCAAGCCGGCGTCCGCCCCGCTTCCCTCGTCGGAGACCCCGCGCAGCGCGGCGCGCGACGACACGGACGCCGCCGCCCCCGCCGCACCGCGCAGCTCGCGCTCCGTCACGGCCATGGCCCTCGCGGCGCAGCAGGCCGCGCCGAAGCCCGTGCGCGGCCCCGTCAACTTCGACCAGGGCAGCCTCTTCGCGGTGAAGGACCCCGAGCCGCGCACCTTCGCGGTGCATGACCTCGTGACGATCGTCATCAGCGAGTCGAGCAAGTCGAAGAGCTCGTCCGACGCGAAGGCCGACAAGAGCTACGAGATGTCCGCGGGCATCGACGCGTGGATCAACCTCGATCCCGCCGCGATCGGCAGCGGGTTCCTCACGCCGCTCACGAGCAGCGAGCTTCCGTCGGTCGGCGTCAGCGGCGACAAGACCTTCAAGGGGAAGGGCAGCTACGCGCGCACCGACGACTTCACGGCGCGCGTCACCGCGGAGATCGTGGAGGTGCGCCCGAACGGCCTCCTCGTCCTCGAGGCGCGCCGCGAGATCGCCAACGACGGCGAGTCGCAGGTCATCGTGCTGTCGGGGATCTGCCGCCCCGAGGACATCGACGCGAACAACCAGGTGCAGTCGCAGCGCGTCGCCGACGCCGTCATCAAGAAGACGACCACGGGCCAGCTGCGCGACACGACCGAGAAGGGTGCGATCGCGAAGCTGATCGACGCGATCTTCGCGTTCTGACCGCGCGTCCTGACAGGCGCCTGGCTCAGCCGCCTGCGGACCGTTCGCCCGCGGCCGACTCGACCGCCGTCGCCGTCTCCGCCTTCGCCAGCGCGCGGCGCGTGTTGTGGCGGAAGAGCGCGTAGATCGAGGTGAGGCCGAGCGGCACCATCACGGTGAGCTCCGCGGCGCGGTGCACGAGCTCCGCGACCACGGCCTCCGGCGTCGAGACCGTGTCCTGCGAGATCCACGGGGCGAGGAATCCGATCACGATCTCGCGGACACCGAGGCCGTTCGAGATGCCTGGGATCAGCGTGGCGATCACGCTGACGCTGCCGAGGACGATGGCGGTCTCGAGCTCGACGGGGGCACCCACGAGCTGGAACACCGCCCAGTAGCGCAGCGTCCAGAGCGCGAGCTCGCCCTGCCGCACGAGGAGCGCCTGCGCGAGCGTCCGCAGCCGCGGCACGAACACCCCGAGGCCGAGCACCGTCGGCGCGAGCAGCGCCCATTCGCCTTCGATCGGGTGGCCGCCGAGCGTGAAGCCTTGCCTTGCAAGCGCGCGCAGCGCCAGGAGCGCAAGCAGGAAGAGCGACGCGACCGTGCCCGAGAGCGCGATCGCCTCGAGGATCGTGCGCAGCGTGTGCGTGGCGCGGATCCCGTGGCGCACGCGGTGGTAGGCGACGCGGCCGACGAACCCCGGCTTGAGCGGCAGGTAGTTGGCGACGGTGCTTGCGGCGATGATCGCGGCCATCTCCCAGAACGGGATGCGCGCGAAGCGCCTCATCAGGATGTGGAAGAGGAGCGCGGTGAGCAGCGCGCCGACGAGGATCGAGGCGAGGACGAGCGCGACGGCCGCGGGCGGCGGGTCGCGCAGCGCCTCGAGCGCCTGCGCGAGCTCGTCGCGCTCGCGCATGGCGAAGTGGATCGCGAGCCCGAACAGCGAGAGCCCGACGACGAGCCCCGCGATGCGCAGCACGCCGCGTCGGCGCACGGGATCCCCGAGCCATCGCGGGCGGCGTGTCTCCGTCGTGCGCTCGTCTGCTTCCACGCTGCGCAGACTATCGGAGATTCAGCGAACGACGCCGCTCCTCCTGCACGTCCAGGAGCCACGAGCGGTAGGTGCGGGCGAAGTCGGCGAGCTCCTTCGGCTCCATCGACTCGGTGGCGATGAGGACGGGATCCTCGGGCTGCAGCGATCGCACGGCGATCCACGCGAGGCGCGTGATCGGGGTGGTGTCCTCGCGCAGGACGGCCGTGAGGGCCGCAAGCTCGGGCACGCGCACATCTCCGCCCATGACGCGGGCGGCGGCCTCCTCATCGAGGTCCTTGAGCGCCTCCGCACCCTCGTCGGTCGCGGCGTGCGGCGTGGCGAAGGCAAGCCACGCGCGCGCCTCGGGCCAGAGCCGCGTGGCGGCGTCCGCGATCGCGGCGCCGACGGGCGCGAGCGCCTCGCGCACCGACGGGTCGAGATCGGCGCCGCGCCGCGCTGCATGCTTCAGCGCGTGGGCCAGCATGGCGATGGTCTCCGGGTCGGGCACGCGCGAGCGGTCGGCGAGCTCCGCGAGCCGCGCCTCGATCCACGCCCGCTCGAGCCGCACGCCCTGCACATGCACGACTGTCGACTCGACCTCCACGCCAAGCGGCCCCGCCTCGAGGCCCGTCGCGGTCGTGCGCCAGTTCAGGATGCCGTGCACCGAGAGGAATGCGCCGCTGACGGGGTCGTCGCGGAGGAGGATCGCCGCATCGGTGAGCGACGCGTCGATCGGAACGGTCATGGTGCCGTCCTTCGGCAGGACGAAGCGGCGGTTGAGCGCCACGATCGCGAAGGGCGGGAGCGACGGAGGGCGCCCCGCGGCGTTCACGCTCGCGGTGAGGGTCATCGTGTCGAGGAGCGGACCCTCGCTCGAGATCGCGAGCGGCCAGCCGCTGACATTCGTCAGCTCGATCTCGAAGCGGAGCGGATCCCACGCGTTCACCGTGGTCTCGCGCGAGACGATGCGCAGGAGGACCTTGCGCGAGTCCTTCTGCATGAGCCGCGTGAACTCCTCGGGGAGCGCCGCGGCGGCCTCGACGAGCTCCGCGCCCTCGACGACCGCGAGGTCAGGCTGTCCGAGCATCGAGCGAAGCTTGTCGCGCGACCAGATCCCCATCGCGGTCGCGGGCGTTCCGCGGGCCACCGCGAGAAGCCCGCGCGCCGCGGCGCGGCGGTCGCCCTGCGCCTCGCGCACGAGCGCGAGGCCGAGCTGCGCCGGGAGGTCGCGCTCCGCGATGGGCGCGAGCCGTTCGGCCGCGGTCGCAAGATCGCCGCGGCGGAAGGCGACCCACCCCGCGAAGCGCGCCTCCGCGTCGTCGGAGAGCGGAGCGGTGCGGCGCGCGGCCGAGATCCAGTCCTCGGCCTTGTCGGTCTTGCCGCCGAGCCAGAGGACGACGAGCGCACCCTGCAGGCGGGCCGACGCCATCTCCGCGTCGATCGCGGCGCGGTCGCCCTCCTGCATGCGGTTGAAGCCTTCGATCCGCGTCTCGTAGGCGATCTCCGCGTTCGAGATCGCGATGTCCGCGTCTGGCCGCCCGATGGCGCTCGCCATGGCCGCGAAGCCCGCGGCGAGCTCTGGCGAGATCGGCATGCGCGTCTTCTGCCGATCCTCGAGCGACAGGATCGCGCCCTCGCGGTCGAGTTCGGCGAGGAGCGCCGTGTCGAGCATGCGCTGGCGCTTCACGAGCACCGCGAACGCGGATTCGTGGCGCCCCGCGCCCCAGAGCGCGAGCTGAAGATCGGAGAGCACTCCGTCGAACACGGGGTCGGGCCGCGTCACGGCGAGGAGCTCCGCCTCGATGTTGAGGATCGCGGCCGCCGCGCGGTAGGCGGCGTGCTCCATGCAGAGCGCCGCGAGGCCGAGCGCGGCCGGCGTGCGGACGGGGTTCGCCAGCATCGCCAGGCGCATCGCCTGCGCGTCCTCGACGGCGCCGGGCGCGCGCATGCGGAAGTAGCCCGCCGCGAGTTCCGTCGCCTCGGGGAACGACGGGTCGAGGTCGACCGCGTGGAGCAGCTCGCGCTCGAATCCCGCGATGTCGCCCGTCCGACGCAGGAGCACGGCAAGGTCGAAGGCAAGCCGCGCCGCGACGGGGCGGCCGATCGCGGCGATCGATGCCGGCTCGAGCAGCCTGGACAGCGCGGCGACCCGCTCTTCGGCGGTCTGGCGCGTATCCACCGCGTTGAGCAGCCGACGCAGGCGGATGACCTCGTTGTCGGGCTCGAGTTCGGTCAGCCGGCGAAGCGCCTGCGTCTGCAGGGTGACGGCGCCCGCGTCGCCGTCCTCCATCGCCGTGGAGAGGTCGAGCGCGATCCGCCAGATGAACGGGTTGTCGGGGTTCAGGTCGATGGCGCGACGGATCAGGGCGTCCGCGCTCTCGAGCATGCCGATGTAGATCTGGTCGCGCTGCAGCAGGTTGCGGGCGCGCTGGGCGAACCCACGCGCGAGCCGCTCCCTGGCCTTGGCCAGTGCCTCCGCCGTCGGCTCGGGCGCGACCCCGTCCGCCTGCGCCTGGGCGGCGGTCGAAGCCGTGTCGGAGCGCCCGAGAAGCGTGCCGGCGCCCGGCCCGAGGAGGACCGCCGCGACAGACAGGTGGGCGGCTGTGTGGAGCAGTGGTGTCATCGGGCGTCTCATCTGGTTGCTTGGCTCGCTCCGGGATCCCCCGAACTCGACGCCGAGCGGATTCCCCACCTCGGGCCGGCCCCCCTTCATCGGCACAACGGCGGCCCCCCGTCGAACGAAGCCAACCTTTCGCCCCGCCGCAACGCGTCCGATCGGCCCGCGGTTCGTTGACAGTCCGCCTCCGTTGGATTAGCGTCCTGAATCTCGGGCGGAAGGCCCTCGGGCCTCCGTCTGAACTCGGAGCGGCGCGGCACCTTGGCGGCAACGCACAGGTGGCCGACCGTCGGTTCGGGCGTGGCGCCTGTCCGTCATCCGCACCGGCCCTCCCCCCGCGGGCGAGCCCGCGCAACGGATCGGCTCCCCTCAGGACACCCCCATCCCTCAGGACACCATGGCCTTGCGCATCTCCGACCGCTCCAACCGCCTCCGATCGATCCTCCTCTGCACGCTGCTCGCCGTCGGCGGCGCGGGCGAGGCGTTCGGCCAGGGCGCGACCCTCGAGCGCGCGATCGTCTCGGCCTCGGGTTCGCTCTCGTCGGCGCAGAGCGCCACGCTCGCGTCGTTCATCGGGCAGCACGCGACCGCGCTGCGCGAGTCGACCGACGCCCGCAGGATCGAGGAAGCCCGCAACGCGCTCATCAATCCCTCGCGCGACCCCGCCGCCACGATCGCCTTCCGCAAGGCCTACGCCGCCGCGCTCGCCCCTGAACTCGCGGAGGCGGTCGATGGCCGCGATCTCCGCCGCGCGCTTCAGGCGATGCAGGTGCTGCGCTTCACGCGCTCGCCCGAGGGCCTCGACCTCGTGATCGCCCGCACCGACGCGAAGACCGAGTCGAACGCAGGAAAGCGCCTCGCCGCCGCGAGCCTCGTCGCGGACGCCTTCGAGGACCTCGACGCCAACAACGCCTACTACGAGTCCGCCGCGCGGCGCCTTCGCGACGCCTGCGCGGGCGAGAGCGACTGGATCGCGCTGCAGCAGAAGCTGCAGTCGATCGGCGCAGCGGCCCGCCGCAAGGACCTCCCGTCCGACACCGTGCGCTCGATCCGACGCTCGCAGGCGGAGGCGATCGCGGA
>CAYMSD010000067.1:10150-19436 GCA_964393015.1 uncultured Klebsiella sp. | reverse complement strand
TGCATGTTTTAGCCATGCCGCCAGCGTTCAATCTGAGCCAGGATCAAACTCTTCAATAAGTTTTAAGCAGCTTGCGCTGCGTACCGTTGAAGGTTTGCCCGGCCAAACCGACGAACCATTTGGTTTCGTCGGCCGGTCGTTCTCTCGGTTCCATTCACTTGCGTGCCGAGAGTGGTGGACGGCAAATCCACCATTCTTTGATGAACATCACTACCAGCCGAGATCTTGCGACTCGGACTGACAGCGATCACTGGAATTGATCATTGTCTTTGGCATCACGGAGGATGTTCATCTGCCGCCACCGTGGTGGCGGCGATTTGCGCCTTGATTGCCGGCCGTGCCGGACAACGGGCGCGAAACATCCTCGCGGCGTTCCAACTGCTGACTTGTCAAAGAAACGGCGGCCGAAGCCGCGCCCGCAACTGGAATCAGTCGCGGGTCGAGGAGTGTAGCGAAGCCAAGAGGGCTGTCAACCCTCTTGACGCGTTGCCCTCGGCAAATTGCAAAGGTTTTCAGGCGCGTTCCGCCACGCGCCCGAGAACCGTGGGTTCAGGACAGTTTCCTGTCCGAGAACGGAGTTTATCCTGACCAAGAGCGACTTGCAACCTTTCTGAACGCCCGAGAACGCAGGCCATGAGGCTTCGCTTGGTTCGAGTGCGGCTTGAGACGAAAGGTTGTCCACAAACGACCCATCTGCGGTTCACGCCCTCTCGCATCATGGATGGATCCGTTCCGCACTGCGGCGGTCCCCGGGGCGGCCTGGCGGGTCCGTCGCGGCCACGCACGCGGCCACCACGGAGGTCGCTCCCGCTCTACGGAGGAGCCTCGAGGCCTCGCCGAGGGTCGATCCGGTCGTTCGCACATCGTCGACGAGAAGCACCGTCCGCCCGCGGACGCTGCGGACCGCCCGGGTGACGGCAAAGCGGCCGCTCCGGTCGAGTCGGTGCGCCCTGCCGCCGCCGGTCTGTCGAAGCGCGAGCCGAACCCGCAGGGCGCGAATGCATGGAACGCCAAGCTCGTCCGCCACCGCACGGCCGATTCGCTCCGAGTGGTCGATGCCCCGGAGGAGTCGCCTCAGGGGATGCGTCGGGATGAAGACGACGGCATCGGGGCGCCGCATCGGTTCGGACGCGCAGGCCTCGCGAACCTGCATACCAAGCTCCCGACCGAGGCGGTCCGCCATCCGCGCCCAGCCGCGCCGCTTGATCGCGGGCACCCACTGGGAAAGCGGCGGCGCGTAACGCCCGAGGCGCACCAGCGACGCGTAGGCGTGCGAACGACCGCGGCATGCGGCGCAACCTCCCCTCCGGTCCTCGAACGGCACGAGCGTCGTTCCACAGCGGAGGCAGAATCGATCGATCGGGTCGCGCGACCACCCCGCCGCCGCGATGAGCCCGACGGGGTCGGGCATGCGCGAGCCGAAGATCGCGGCCTCGAGCCCGCGCAGCATGACCGCCCGTCGGGCGGCCCTGCGGGCGCGTCGCTCGGCGCGATAGGCGCTGCGCGCAGCGGCGCTGGCGGCGAGAAGCGCGCGGTCTGAGGCGGCATCCTCCGGCCGAACGGAGCGCGTGTCGGATTTCCCCTTCTCCAGCATGTCGTTCCCCTCCTGCTTCCGCGCAGAACCTCGTGATGGGTCGCCCGGCGGCGACCAGCGTGGAGCGCCGAATGTACGACGACTTCGGCTGAAAAAAGGAAAGTGCCGCAGTTCTGCAGGAGAGAACCGCGGCACTTCGGTGCGCCGACCCGGCGCATCACGGCATGTCGGCGGGCGTCACGCCATCATCTTGCGAAGCACGGTGTTGAGGATGCCGCCGTTGCGGTAGTACTCGACCTCGACCGGCGTGTCGACGCGGCAGAGCGTCTCGAACTCGACCTTGCTTCCGTCGGCGCGGGTGGCGACGACCTTGATGTTCTGACGCGGCTTGAGGTCGGTCGGGATGTGGACATCGAAGGTCTCGTCGCCCTTCAGCCCGAGCGAGTTGCGGTCCTGGCCCGCGAGGAAGGTGAGCGGCATGACGCCCATGCCGACGAGGTTCGAGCGGTGGATGCGCTCGAAGCTCTCGGCGATGACGACCTTCACGCCGAGGAGGAAGGTGCCCTTCGCGGCCCAGTCGCGCGACGAACCCATGCCGTAGTCCTTGCCGGCGAGGACGACGAGCGGGATGTTCTTCGCCTTGTAGTTCACGCTCGCGTCGTAGATCGCCTTCACCGTGCCGTCGGTGAAGTCGGTCGTGACGCCGCCGGTGGTGCCGGGCGCAAGCTCGTTCTTGATGCGGGTGTTCGCGAAGGTGCCGCGGGTCATGACGCGGTCGTTGCCGCGGCGCGAGCCGTAGCTGTTGAACATCGCGGGGGCGACGCCGTTCTCGATGAGGTACTTGCCCGCAGGGCCGTCCTTCTTGATGTCGCCGGCCGGCGAGATGTGGTCGGTGGTGACCGAGTCACCGAGCTTCGCCAGGCAGCGCGCGCCCGCGACCGAGGTGATGGTGCCCGCTTCCTTCTTCATCTCGACGAAGAACGGCGGCTCCTGGATGTAGGTCGACTTGGCGTCCCACGAGTACATCTCGCCGCCGCCGGTCGCGATCTTCTGCCAGGCGTCCGAGCCCTTGAAGACATCGGCGTACTCCTTCTCGAACTGGGCGCGGGTGACGAACTGGTGGACCGCGTCCTCGACTTCCTTCGCGGAGGGCCAGATGTCCTTGAGGTAGACGGGCTTGCCGTCCTTCGTGGTGGCGATCGGGTCCTTCTGGAGATCGATGTCGACGGTGCCCGCGATCGCATAGGCGACGCAGAGCGGCGGCGAGGCGAGGTAGTTCGCCTTCACATCCTGGTGGACGCGCGCCTCGAAGTTGCGGTTGCCCGAGAGCACGCTCGCGACCGCGAGGTCGCCTTCCTTGATCGCGGCGCCGATGTGGTCGGGCAGCGGGCCGGAGTTGCCGATGCAGGTCGTGCAGCCGTAGCCGACGGTGTTGAAGCCGACGGCGTCGAGCGAGGCGCTGAGGCCTGCGGCGTTCAGGTACTCGGTGACGACCTTGGAGCCCGGGGCGAGCGAGGTCTTGACCCACGGCTTGCGCGTGAGGCCGAGGGCGGCGGCCTTCTTCGCGACGAGGCCTGCACCGATCATCACGCTCGGGTTCGAGGTGTTGGTGCAGCTCGTGATCGCCGCGATGACGACCGAGCCGTGCTTGAGCTGGAACTCGTTGCCTTCCGGGTCGCGCACGCTGACGCCGTCGGCGGCGGTCATCGTGGTCGCGTTCGGCGTGGCGGCGTTCGGGCCCTTGTTGTAGATCTTGCCGAGGTCGCGGCGCCAGTTCGACTGCATGTCGGTGAGCGCGACGCGATCCTGCGGACGCGCGGGGCCCGCGAGCGACGGCTGAATCGTCGAGAGGTCGAGCACGAGCTCGCTCGAGTAGACCACCTTCGAGTCGTCCTCGCGCCAGAAGCCGTTCTGCTTCGCGTAGGCCTCGACGGTCTTCACGAGACCCTCGGGGCGGCCCGAAAGCCGCATGTAGGCGAGCGTCTGCTCGTCGACCGGGAAGAAGCCGATCGTCGCGCCGTACTCGGGCGCCATGTTCGCGATGGTCGCGCGGTTCGCGAGCGGCATCTCCGCGAGGCCCGGGCCGAAGAACTCGACGAACTTGTTGACGACGCCGTGCTTGCGCAGCATCTCGGTCGCGCGCAGCACGAGGTCGGTGGCGGTGACGCCTTCAGGGAGCTTGCCGACGAGCTTCACGCCGACGACCTCGGGAATCAGCATGTAGATCGGTTGGCCGAGCATGACGGCCTCCGCCTCGATGCCGCCCACGCCCCAGCCGACGACGCCGAGGCCGTTGATCATGGTGGTGTGCGAGTCGGTGCCGACGAGCGAATCCGGGTAGAGGACGCCGTCCTTCTCCCACACGACCTTCGCGAGGTACTCGAGGTTGACCTGGTGGACGATGCCCGTCGCGGGCGGAACCACCGAGAAGTTCGAGAACGCGCCCTGGCCCCACTTGAGGAACTCGTAGCGCTCCATGTTGCGCTCGAACTCCTTCTCGCCGTTGATCGTCAGAGCGACCTTCGAGCCGAACGCGTCGACCTGCACCGAGTGGTCGATGACGAGGTCGCACTGGACGAGCGGGTTCACCTTCTTCGGGTCGCCGCCGAGGCGCTTCATCGCCGCGCGCATCGCGGCGAGGTCGACGATGCACGGGACGCCGGTGAAGTCCTGCAGCACCACGCGGCCCGGCATGAACGGGATCTCGTTCTCGCCGACATTGCGCGCGTCGTAGGCCATGAGCGCCTTGAGGTGCTCCTCGGTCACGATGAAGTCGTCGTAGTTTCGGAGGCAGCTCTCGAGAAGCACGCGGATCGAGATCGGCAGCTTGCGGTAGTCGCCGAACTTCGCGAGGGCGTCGAGGCGGTAGTAGTGCTTCGCGCCGTACGGGGTGTCGAGCGAGGTGCGGGCGCCGTAGCGATCGTGGGTGGTCGTCATGGTGGATTGCGGGGAAAGAGGTCCGGTCGAAGCCGAGTCGTCGAGTATAGGGGGCGGCGCGGTGGCGCTCAGGACGCGGGATTTGCGCGGTTTTCGGGCGTCTCGCGCGTCTGCGCTCCCGGCATCGCCCACGGCAGCGCGAGGAGCGGCGGCAGGCCGACGGCGATCGAAAGGATGAAGAAGCCCTTGTAGCCGAGGGATTCGACGAGGAAGCCGCTCGTCGAGCCGACGAGCGCGCCCGCGAGGAACATCAGGCCCGACAGGATCGCGTATTGCGCGGCCGCGAACCGCGGCTCGCAGAGCGTCATGAAGTAGGCGACGAACGCCGCGCTCACGAGGCCGTTGCACAGGTTCTCGACGACGACGACGCCCGCGAACGCAGGCAGCGACTTGCCCGTCGCGATGAGCACGAGGTAGCCCGCGTTCGACGCGACCTGCAGGACGCCGAACGCGACGAGCGCGCGGAAGAGGCCGTAGCGCTTCACGCAGATGCCGCCGATGACGGCGCCGACGATCGTCATCGCGAAGCCGAGGAACTGGCGGATCGAGCCGATCTCCTCGACGCTGAAGCCGAGTTCCTGTCGCAGGAACGGCATCGTCATGCGGTTGCCGAGGAGGTCGGGCAGGCGGAAGAGGAGCGCCACGAAGAGGACGACCGCGAGGCGTGGCCCGAGCGCGCGCGCAAACGACGCGAAGGGGCCAGCGATGGCGTCCTTGAGCGTCTCGGGCGCGCGGCGGCGCGGCGGCTCGGGCGCAAGCAGCGCGGCGCCGACGCCGAGCAGCATCGCGAGGCCCCCGCCGCCGACGGCGAGCCTCCACGCCAGCGCGCGCGCGTCGGGGTCGTCGCGTCCGCCGAGGAGATCCGCCAGCTGGCCGTGCAGCATCAGGATCGCGGCGCCGATCGAGACGAACGCCACGCGGTAGCCGAGCACGAACGCGCTCGCGGCGGGGCCTTCCTCGCCGCCGCTTGCGCCGTCGGTGCGGTGCGCGTCGACGGCGGCATCGAGCGTGGCCGAAAGGAACGCGATCGCGAGGCCGGCGGCCGCGACGGGAAGCACGGGCGAATCGGCGGCGGACGGACCGAGCCATGCAAGCACCGCGAACGCGAGCGCCAGCAGCGTGCAGAGGAGCGCGATCCAGCTGCGCCTGAGGCCGAGCCACGCGAAGCCTGGCGCCGCGAAGCGGTCGAGGAGCGGCGCCCAGAGGAGCTTCAAGCCGTACGGAAGCGTGACGAGCGCGAGGAGCCCGATGTCGGCGGGCTTGAACCCGAGATCCGAGAGCCACGCCGAAAGCGTGTCGTTGACGAGCACATTCGGCAGACCGCTCGCGAAGCCGAGCACGCCGATCGCGGCGATCAGTCGCGTGCGTGCGCTCAGATCCCACCGCCCATCGAGATCATGCGCAGCTCGAGCTTCGGGCCCGTGACGACATGCCCCGCAGGCACGCTCTTCGTGAGGAACACGCCGCCTGCGACGACGGATCCGCTGCCGATCACGGTGTCCCCGCCGAGGATCGTCGCGCCCGCGTAGACCACGACATCGTCCTCGAGCGTGGGATGGCGCTTGTAGCCGCGGCGCATCGAGCCGTCGGCCTCGCGCTCGAAGCTCTTGGCGCCGAGGGTGACGCCCTGGTAGATGCGGCAGCGGTGCCCGATCGACGCCGTCTCGCCGATGACGACGCCCGTGCCGTGGTCGATGAACACCGCGTCTCCGATCGTCGCGCGCGGGTGGATGTCGATGCCCGTCTCGCGGTGGGCGTGTTCGGCCATCATGCGCGGAAGGAGCGGCACGCCGAGAAGGTCGAGCGCGTGCGCCACGCGGTGCACGAAGAGCGCACGCACGCCCGGATAGCACACGACGACCTCGAGCTCGCTCTGCGCGGCGGGGTCACCCTCGAAGGCCGCGCGCACATCGAGCTCGAGGCGCGCCGCGATCGCGGGGATCTGCGCGAAGAACGCCGCGGTGCGCGCGCCGTCGTCGGGTGCACCGACCGCCGCGCAGGCCGCGCGCACGAGGTCCTCGAATGCATGCACGACCTGCCGTGCGAGGGCGTCGCCCTGCGCGCCCGCCGCGCGCAGCGGCGGGAACACGAGGGCACGGAGCGCCTCGGTCGCATCGATCAGCTGGCGCTCGCACGGGGGTGGAGGCGTCGACGCGCCGCGCGCGGCCAATGCCGAGAGATGCGCGAGGCAGGCGTCGGTCGTTCGTTCGTGCACGGCGGCAAGATAACGCGGGCGCCGCCCGCGTTTCCGCGCACGACGCCCGCGATCAGGGGTTCGTGAAGATTGGATCGAGCGGCGTCAGGCCTCGCCGCCGCCACCGCGGCCGCCGCGACCGCCACGGCCGCCCTCGCCGCCGCCGTTGCGGAAGTTGTTGAACTGATCGCGCATGTACTGGCGCAGGCCCTCGCGCTCGTCCTCGTCGATCTGGCCGTTTCCGTTGCGGTCGACGGCCTGCAGCAGCTGACGGCGCTGCTCCTCGGGCAGACGCTCGAGCATGCCCTGCATGCCTTCCGCGCCGCCCTGTCCGCCGCCGAAGCCGCCGCGCGCGCCGCCCTGCCCGCGCGTGCGCGGGAGGCGCTCGATCTGCTCGGGCGTCAGGAGCGCGCGCAGGCGCTCGAGGTACCGCTCGCCGACATCGCTGCGCTGCTCGAAGACCTCGCGCATCGGGTCGGCCTCGGGCGCGCCGAAGCCCTGGCCGCCGCGGGCGGCGCCAAGCGCCATGCCCGAGATGCCCTGGCTCATCATCGACACGAAGCGCTCGCCGTCGGTGACAAGCCGCGCGGGCTCCTGCGTCCGTGCCATCGACTTGAGCCGCTCGTTGATGGGAGCGATCTCGCCCTGGTACTGCATGTACATCTCCTCGATCGACGCGAGCACGGTCGGATCGAGGTCCTCGAAGCCGATCGCCTCGCGGAACGCGCGGTCGGTGCCCGTCGCGCGGTAGATGCGCTCCCAGCCTCCCTCGAGGATCGCGGCGTCGAGCTGTCGGCCCCAATCGGACTCGCCGAGCGCGGCCACCATCGCGGTGCGGTACTCCTCGTTGACATCGCGCACGGCGGCGCGGAGCTCGGACTGGCGCTTGAAGATGCGGCCCGCGGCGCCCGAGTCGCCCGACTGCATCGCCTCGAAGAGACGCGGGAGCGACTGCTCGATGTAGGTGTTGCGGGTGCGAAGCGCGTCGTCGAGGCGCGTCTCGTAGGCATCGAACAGCGGCTCGAGCTTGGCGAACTCGGCCGGCGGGAGCCGAAGTTCGTCGACCACGAGGAAGAGGTTCACGTTCTCGCCCGAGATGCGGCCGCGCGGCAGGGTCTTCTCGCGGGTGAGGAAGCGCTCGAACGCGGGCCACTGCGCGACCTGGTCGTCGTCGAGGACGACCTTGAGGCCGGTGGTGAAGTCGTCGCGCAGCTGGTTCTTGCGCGTGCTCCACGCCTCGAGCTTGCGCAGCATGTCGCCCATCACGGCCTTGACCTCGGCGTCGAGGCCCGACGCCTGCGCGTCGGCGGCGAACTGCTCGGCCATCTTCTGCATGCGCTCGCGGAAGAAGTTGCGGCGCGCCTCCTCGTCCATCGGGCCGTTCGCGGCCTCGGCCTCCTCGATCTCGCGGCGGATCGAGTCGGTCATGTCGCGCATCTGCTGCTGCCGCTCGGGCGTCGCGAAGCTGCGCATGAGGTTGCGGCCCATGTCGGCCATCGAGGTCATGATCGCCTCGGCCTCGGGCTGGAACGACGCCTCGTAGTCGACGAACAGCGTCTCGAGCACGACGCCCTGGTCCTCGGTGAGGTTGAGCTGGCGCACGAAGATGGGGATGTCGCGGCGCTGGAAGTCGGCCTCGAGGACCTCTCGCACATCCTGCATGCCGCGGCCCATGCCGCCCATGCCGCCGCCCATGCCGCGGCCCATTCCGCCGCCCATGCCTCCGCCGCGTTCACCGCGCTCTCCGCGCTGGCGACCGCCCGGGGGGCCGTCCTGGGCCAGCACGAGCGTCTCGCTCGCGACGAGTGCGGACAGGGCGACGACGGCGCCAAGGATGGCGCGACCACGGGAGTTGGCGATACGGAACATTGCGGGGGACTCCGAA
Organism: uncultured Klebsiella sp.; assembly: GCA_964393015.1. Taxonomy (GTDB): domain Bacteria; phylum Planctomycetota; class Phycisphaerae; order Phycisphaerales; family SM1A02; genus QWPT01. The sequence goes on along the minus strand of CAYMSD010000067.1, from coordinate 10,886 downwards.
TGCGGGCTGCGGGCGGGCGCCCGAACGCGATGGATAGCTGAACCTCGAACGAGGCACCGTCCGCAGACGGTGTGGAGGGCGAACGACCGAGACGAGACAGTATGACAGGCGGAGGGATGCGAATTCGTCGATTTCGTGCGGGGCGCGGTCCAGCGCGCCGCCATTTGGGGCCGATGACGGGCCTCGATCTTCGCCGAGACGGGCTTGGGCGGCCTGCGCAGTCCCGATAACCATGGCATGGCCGAATTTGCCATGCGCGGGGTCCCCCGGCGCGCCTGCGGAGCCGACACAAGACGAAGCACATGGCCCTGCACCACGGCCCCCAGCCCGAAGGAGACGAGCGCGCGGCCTCGCCGCCGCGCGTGGTCGTCCACGAACCCGACGCGCACGCTTCGGCGGCTGTCCTGCGCCACCTCAAGGACCTCGGCATGGCCGCCGTCGCCGTGGCCGAACTGAGGTCCGTCGGAGAGGCGGCCCGACGGTGCGGCGCCCAGGTGGTCGTTGCGGATCTCGCCGACGACAACCGCCGGCTCCACGCGCTTCTCGCGGATCTCTCCGACATGCGGCCGCGGCCCACGGTGCTGGCGGTCGCCACGCACCTCCCCGCCGCGCGCGCCGTGCGCTGGATGCGGGGCGGCGTCGACGACATCGTCTTCAAGCCGCTGCGCGCCGCGGAGTTCCGCGCCGCGCTCGAGCGGGCGGTCGGGCGGCACGCCCTCGCGCAGCCGGGACACGC
>CAYMSD010000067.1:6954-10050 GCA_964393015.1 uncultured Klebsiella sp. | reverse complement strand
CTCGCGCAGCCGGGACACGCCCTCGCGCAGCCAGGACACGCCCAGGCCGACCCGCCGCAGCACGCGAGCGACGGGCCCGTCGCGCGGGTGCAGCGCGCACGCCCGGCGTCTCCCCCGCAATCGCACGGCGAGGCGGCGCTGACCGCGCTCGTCGGCGACGACCCGAGGCTGCGCCGCGCGCTCGAGCTTGCGCGCGCGGCGAGCCGCGTGCGTTCGACCGTGCTGATCCAGGGCGAGACGGGTACGGGCAAGAGCACGCTCGCGCGGGCGATCCACCTGGCCTCGCCGCGGTGCGCGGCGCCCTTCGTCGAGATCGCCTGCGGGTCGGTCCCCGAGTCGCTCCTCGAGAGCGAGCTCTTCGGCCATGTGAAGGGCGCCTTCACGGGCGCGGTCGCGGACAAGAAGGGCCGCTTCCTCGCCGCCAACGGCGGCACGATCTTCCTCGACGAGATCAACACGGCGCCGCCGCAGATGCAGGTGAAGCTGCTGCGCGTCCTGCAGGAGCGCGCGTTCGAGCCCGTGGGAAGCGACGAGACGATCGAGGTCGATGTGCGGGTGGTCGTCGCGTCGAACACGCCGCTCGAGCGGCTCGTCGAGCAGGGGCGCTTCAGCCCCGATCTCTTCTACCGCGTGCATGTGCTGCAGATCGACCTCCCCCCGCTCCGCGAGCGCATGCGCGACCTCGAGCGGCTCGCGAACCACTTCCTCCGTCGGAAGGCGGAGGAGTTCGACCGGCGGATCCTCGGCTTCGCGCAGGACGCCTTCGACGCACTGCGGCGCCACGCATGGCCCGGCAACGTGCGCGAGCTCGAGCACGCCGTCGAGCGCGCGGTGATCCTGTCGGAGGGCGAGTGGGTGGAAGCCGCCGCGCTTCCCGAGCGGGTTCAGCGCGGCGACGCCCCGCGCGAGCCGCACACCGACCGTCCACTGCGACTGCACACGGGAGGCGCCGAGTCGCGCGCCGTCGAGATGCTCTCGGACGCACGCCCGACCGCGCCGCATCGCGACGAGGAGACGCTTGCCGCACAGGTGCGCGGCTCGGAACGCGCGGCGCTCGTGGCCGCGCTCGAGGCGGCCGGGTGGAACCGCTCGCGGGCCGCGCGCGCGCTCGGGATCAACCGCACGACGCTTTATAGGAAGATGCGTGATCTCGGACTCGACGGCGGCCGCGCAGCGGGCTGAGTTCGGTCTGTGAGGGCTGCAATCTCCCGACACGCACGGAACTTGCCGCGTTTCCGCTTGATCGCCGTCGAATCGGAGACATGTTCCCAATCGCAGCGGAGGGAGAACACATCCCGTCTGCGCCGTGTACATTGGTCGCCGAGGGAACGCCTCGTCGAGGTCAGGGAAGATCTCACCCGCAAGGGCACGGATGTGCCGCCAGCGGGCTGATGTTCCGCCGTGACGGGCTTCGGGGAAGCCCCGCCGGCAAGTGTGTGGGCTTCAGGAAGAGGAAAACACAAATGAAGAATGTCTCTCTGCTCTCGGGATCTGTCCTCAGCGGTGTGGCTCTCGCCACGCTCGCCGCGTCCGTCGCTCTGGCAGGCGATGGCGCTCCAACGATGCCTCGTGTCGACGGCTACCGCTCGCCGACCGACAGCCCCGCGTCGGGCCCCGTCGCGCTTCCAGACTCGCTGATCATCGAGAACTTCGAGTCCGAGGTTCTCCAGCCCGGCCTCACCGTCAGCAGCGGCGTCGTCTCCGACGGCAACTCGGTCGATGCCGACGACGGCCTCCTCGACGGCAGCGCCAACGGCAAGTCGCTCGGCCTCGGCTCGTGGTTCCCCTTCGAGCCGTCGAACGTGACGCTCACCTTCGCGGCCGACGACATCGGCGGTGCACCGCGCTTTGCGGGCGTCGTCGTGACCGACGCGAGCGGCGTCGAGGACAAGCTCGGCAATCCCGTGCCCGTCTCGGTCACCCTGACCGTCTACCTCACCGACGGCACGAGCCTCTCGAATGTGTTCGGGATCCTCAGCCAGCCCGCCGACGCGACCGACGACGTCTTCATCGGCGTGGACCTCGGCGCGACCTCGCTCACGGGCATCGACTCGATCGCCGTGTCGGCCGCGACGCCGATCGCGATCGACCACGTGCAGTACACGGGCGCCGCGCTGCTCGCGCTCCAGTATGTGCGCGACGACCACGACGGCGACGGCCGCTCGGAGGTCGCGTGGTTCAACGAGCCCGGCGCGAGGTGCGCCGTGTGGCATGTCGACGGCTCGACCGTGACGGGCGGCTACACGGACATCAATCCGTCGACGAACTCCACGCGCATCGTGGGCACGGGCGACTTCGACGGCGACGGCCGCGCGGACATGCTGTGGTACGACGCGTCCGCGTCGCGCTACGCGATCTGGCTGATGAACGATCTCTCGGCCACGGCCACGCAGATCGTGCGCCATGTCAACTCGCAGTGGTCGCCGGTGATCGGCGACGTCGACGGCGACCGCAAGGCCGACGTCGTCTTCCGCCGCACGGCCGGCGGCAAGACGGACATCGCGGTGTGGGTCATGAACGGGACCGCGCTCGCCGGCACGGGCCTCGTGGCGCTCGACGGCGAGTTCGACGAGATCTTCGTCGGCAACTTCGACAACGACCCCGCGAGCGAGGTGCTGCTGCGCAAGATGTCGGGGCCCGACGCAGGCGCGCTCTATCTCGCCAACTTCAGCGGCGCGGTGCTCGGCACGCCCGCACGCCTGATGAATGCGGGCGGCCAGATGGAGGCGCCCGTCTCCCTCGCCAACCGCATCGCGGGCACCGCGGACACCTCCGCGGACGGCGTCGACGACATCATCTGGACGGGCCCGAACGGTTCCGTCGAGCGCTGGGCGATCTTCAACGGGGCCGTGACCACGAAGAGCGTCGTCTCGCCCACCACGGGTTCGCAGTGGTCGATCGTCGGCTTCCCCGATCTGAACGGCGACCGCCGCCGCGACATCCTCTTCCGCGCCAACGACGGCCGCACCTGGCTGTGGGAGCTCAACGGGTCCACGATCGTGAGCTCGGGAGCGATCAAGACGGTGGACATGAAGTGGAAGACCCGCGACCTCGTGAAGTGACCTCGTGAAGTGACCGAATGAAGTGACCGAATGA
>CAYMSD010000067.1:0-6854 GCA_964393015.1 uncultured Klebsiella sp. | reverse complement strand
TGAAGTGACCGAATGAAGTGACCGAATGACGGGCCCGCGCCGCAGACTGCGTCGCGGTGCCCGAGACGAATCGCAGAGAGAGCGCCGCGCCTTCGGCGCACATGGGATGTGTCCCTCACGGGACGACTTCCGATGTGCCGCCGGGGGCGCGGTCGCTTTCATTCCGCCGCGCGCGCCGCCTGTGGGGGGCGTGCGGGTCGTGCGGGCTGCGAGGCCCGCGACAGGCAGAAGTCGCGTGCGGCTCGACGGGGAAAACGAGACTTGCGCCCGACTCTGCAGTCGGGCTCATTCGCGCTGAAGGCACCGCCGATCCCCGTGCGTCACAGGAGGTGGTGCATGAGGTGGTCGTTCATTCCTGTCGCCCTGCTCGCCGTCGCGGCTTCGCCCGCGGCGGCCGACTTCTCGGGCTTCACCGCGATTCGCTCCGAGGTGATCGGCGCGTCCGAGTCGTACCGCGTCGTGCGCGTCTACGCGAACTTCACGCGCGCCGAGGACCGGCTGCTCAACGCCTTCGACGTGTCCGTGTCGCTCTCGGGCTCCACCGACCCGACCTTCCTCCAGGCCGAGGACGCGGACTCCGAGGTCCCGCCGTCATTCCTGCCCGTCCCCTTCACCCTTCCGGGCGAGGAGTGGATCGTCGACAGCTTCATCACGGTCGGCGCAGAGCAGGGAACCTTCTCGAACGGCACCGTCGCCGATCCGGACTTCGACGACTCGGGCGCGGCCTCGGGCGCTGGGATCGGCGGAGGCGGCTGGTACAACCTGCCCCCGACGAACGAACACGGGCTCGCCGGCGCCGACTATCGCGTGCTGATCGGCCAGTTCACGGTTCGGGAGAGCGAGTTGGCGCCGGATGCGCAGCTTCATGTCACCGCGACGCTCGGGGTGTCCTCGGGCGGCACGCTGCAGTTCGCGACGCAGACGCGCTCGTGGAGCCTCGCGACGGCCGCGGGCGACATGGCGGCCATCGACGACATCGACGGCGACTTCAAGAGCGACATCATCTTCGTCCACCCGACGAACAACCAGATCTTCGGCTGGCTCCTCGACGGCTTCGACCTGAAGGGCTTCTCGCTGCTCGCGGCGCAGGGCCCCGCGAACGCGGCGTTCCAGGGAATCGGCGACGTCGACGGCGACGGCAAGGCGGACATCCTCTGGCGGCATCGCACCACGGGGCTCTTCTCCGTCACGCTCCTCAACGGGCTCGGCGCCGCCTCGACCGTGCAGTTCGGCCACAACCCGGGCCTCAAGTGGCGCACGATCGCCGTGTCGGATGTCGACGGCGACCGCAAGGCCGACATCCTGCTCTTCAACCCGAGCAACGGACAGGTCGCCGTGTGGCTCCTCGACGGGCCGACGCTTGCGGGCGGCGGCATCGTCGGCACCTTCGCGGGCGCAAGCGTGCTCGGCACGGGCGATCTCAACGGCGACGGACGGCGCGACATCCTCTGGCGGCGCGCGAACGGCGAGATCTGGGGCTGGCTCATGAACGGCGCATCGGTTCCGACGAGCGGGCGCATCGCGAACTTCAACGCGACGGTCGGCGCCACCTGGCGCGTGGCCACGATCGCGGACCTGAACGGCGACGGCATGGAGGATGTGGTGTGGCGCTCGTCGACGACCGGGATGGTCAGCAGCTGGCGCATGAGCGGGCTCGCGATGACCGGTTCCGCCGTGCTTCACGCGGGGCTGAGCTCCGCATGGCGCATCGAGGCGGCGCCCGACATCGACGGCGACGGACGCCGCGAGGTCCTGTGGCGCAACATGAACTCGGGCCAGACCGCGATCTGGACCATGAACGACTTCGACAGCTACGGCGGCGGGCTCTTCACGAGCGCGAGCACCTCGTGGCAGATCGCGCGCCCCGGCGACGCGGAGTGAGCGCGGGAACGCGGTCGTGGCGCAGCCGATACGCTAGCGGGCGACCATCGTCGCCCCGCCATGCCCGAGAGCGCCGTCCAGCATCACACGAACCGTCGGTCGGGGTTCCCGACAGCGATCGGAATCCTGCGTTCGGTCCTCGGCAGGAACCGTGAGCTCGTGATCGAGCTCTCGCGGCGCGAGCTCGCGGACCGCTACATCGGCAGCGCGCTCGGCGGCGGCTGGGCCGTGCTCGCGCCGCTCCTCACGATGGGCGTCTATGTCTTCCTGTTCGGCGTGGTGTTTCCCGCGCGGTTCGGCGTCGACGGCTCGCCGTGGCTCGGCGCGGCGCTCGTCCTGGCGGGGCTCCCGCCGTGGCTGGCGCTCGTCGAGGTGCTGACGCGCGCGCCGGGCGTCTTCCTCGCGAACCGCTCGCTGGTGCGGCAGGTGGTGTTCCCCACCGAGGTGCTCGCCGCGCGGACCGTGGCGGCGACGACCGTCGCGTGGGCGGTCGGAAGCGCCGTGTCGCTTGCGATCGCGCTCGTCTCGCATGGATTCTCGGCGACGATGCTGCTGCTGCCCGTGCTGTGGACGCTGCAGCTCGCTGCGATGCTCGGGCTCTCGCTCCTCCTCACGCCGGTCGGCGCGTGGCTCCGCGACACGCGCGAGGTGATGGCGTTCGTGGCGACGATCGGCCTCTTCCTCACGCCGATCCTCTTCATGCCTGCCACGCTCGAGTCGCTTCCAAGGGCCGCGCAGGTCGTGATCGAACTGAACCCGGCGAGCCACATGGTGCACGCCTACCGCGATGCGCTCGTCGCGGGGCGGTTCGAGCACCCGTGGTCGTGGGCGATCTTCGCGGCGACGGCGCTCGTCCTCCTCGAACTCGGAGCCTTCGTCTTCGCGCGCGCGAAGCAGGGCATCGCGGAGGCGCTGTGACCGACGCGCAGCGACCACCCGTGATCGCGGCGACGGGCCTCTCGAAGGCGTTCCGCCGCTACGCGCATCCGCGCGAGATCCTGCTCGAGGCCGTCCTCGGCGGCGTGCGGCACACGGAGTTCCGCGCGCTCGACTCGGTCGACCTCGAGATCCGCGAAGGCGAGATCGTGGGAATCCTCGGACGAAACGGCGCGGGGAAGAGCACGCTGCTGAAGCTGCTCGCGGGCACGCTCGAACCGAGCGCGGGGTCTGCGCGCGTGCGCGGCCGGTTGTCCGCGATCCTCGAGCTCGGCACGGGCTTCCACCCCGACTACAACGGACGCGAGAACGCGCTCCTCGGCGCGATCTGCCTCGGGCTCAGTCGCCGCGAGGCGCGCGCGAAGCTCGACGCGATCATCGCCTTCGCCGAGCTCGGCGAGTTCATCGACCAGCCGTTCCGCACCTACTCGTCGGGCATGCAGGCGCGGCTCACCTTCGCGACGGCGCTCGCGGCCGACCCCGAGGTCCTGATCGTCGACGAGGCGCTGTCGGTCGGCGACGCGCGCTTCCAGCTGCGCTGCTTCGACAGGCTGCGCGAGCTGCGCGCGAAGGGCTGCACGATCCTCCTCGTCACGCACTCGACCGAGCAGGTCGGCGCCTTCTGCACGCGCGCGATCATCCTCGAGCGCGGGAAGAAGATCGCAGACGGCGACCCCGACTTCGTGACGCGCGCCTACACGCGCCTCCTCTTCGCGGAGGAGGACGCGCGCGCCACCGATGCGCGCCTCGCGGAGGGCGCCTCGCGCGCCTTCGGCGTGGGGGGATGGTCGATCGAGGAGGTCGCGCTCCTCGGAGCCGACGGCCTGCCGACGCGGAGGCTCCGTGCGGGCGAGCGCGCCACGATTCGCTTCCGCGCGACGGGCAGCGTGGCGATCGCCGACATGGTCGCAGGGTTTCTCGTGCGCACGCCGCAGGGGCTCGTCGCCTATGGCACGGACACGACCGCCGCGATGCCCGACGGGTTCACCGCCGATCCCGCGCGCGCGCTCGATGTCGCGATCCGCTTCACCTGCAACCTTGCGGGCGGGCGCTACTTCGCGAGCTATGGCCTCGCCCGCCGCGACGGAACGAAGCTCGACTACCGCTACGACGGCCTCGACTTCGAGGTCGAGCGCGCGAAGTCGACCTACGACGCGAGCATCGCGGAACTCGGCGCGGAGATCGCGATCGAGCCTTGCGCCGATCGGAAGGAGGCGCGATGGGCCTGAGCGCACCGCTTCTCGCGGCGCTCGGCGGCGTCGCCAGGCAATACGCGCTCGGCGGACGCCTGCTCGCGCTCGGCGTGCAGACGATCCGCTGCGACGGAGAGACCGCCACGCGCGCGATCCGCGCGACGCGCGGCTCGTGCGCGCTTCCGCTCCCTGCGGCGGCCGACCACCGCGCCATCTACGGCGCGCTCGGCTTCGCGTCCTCGACGAGCATCGACCTCTTCCCCGACGAGGGACCCGACGAACTCGTCGATCTCTCGCAGCCGCTGCCCGCGTCGTTCGCAGGCGCGTTCGGCGCGTTCCTCGACGCAGGCACGCTCGAGCATGTCTTCGACGCCCCGGCCGCGCTGCGCGGGCTGATGGGCTCGCTCGCACCGCGCGGAGTCGCCATCCACATCTCGCCGGTGGATGGGTTCGCGAACCACGGCTTCTACCAGTTCGGGCCGAAGCTCTTCGCGCGGCTCTACGCGGCGAACGGCTTCGCGGAGCGTTCCGCGTGGCGTATCACGCTCGGCGGCGACGACAACGCGGGCATCGTCGAGCCGATCGTGGACCTTGACGCGCCGATCGCACCGTCCGAGACGGGCGCACGCACGCTTGTCCTCTTCGCGGCGCGGCGCGTGGTCGCGGTGTCCGCGTTCACCGCGCCCATCGACACGCACATCGCCACGCATGCAGGCACGCACGACGCGGCGCTCACGGCTCGTCCCCCTGCGGAGGTACTCGACGGCCTCCGCGAACTCGGCTTCGCGCCGCGGCCCGCGCGCGGCGGACTCGGGAGGTTGATGCCATGGCGGTAGGCGCTGGCGGCGGATTCGGCGCGCGGCTCGCGGCGCTTTTCGCGGGCGAGGGACCCGCGCTCGTCGTGCGCGATGGCGCGCTGCGCGCCGTGCGCGCCTTCACAGCGGCGCAGGCGCACGAGCGGGTCGAGGCGGGAACGCGGATCGCGATCGGCGCGGGAGCGGTGATCGGCGTGGGCGCACGCATCGAGCTCCTCGGCGGCTCCGTCTCGATCGGCGCTGGCGCGCGCATCGGCGAGGGCGTCGTGATCAGGCCCGCAGGCTCGATCTCGATCGGCGCCCGTTGCGTGGTCGAGGACCTCGCGCAGCTCGAGTCGGACCTCGCGGGTGCAGCGTCGCCGCTCTCGCTCGGCGACGGAACGCGCGTCGGACGCGGCACGCGGCTCTGGGCGCACAGGGCGCCGCTTGCGGTCGGCTCCGCATGCGACATCGGCGCGTCGAACACCTGGATCGCCACGGGCCGAGGCATCTCGGTCGCCGAGCGCTGCGACTTCACGCACTCCGTCACGCTCGACAGCGCGGACGGCTCGATCACGATGGGCGCGGGCTCGGGCGTCGGGCCGAACTCGATCCTCTACGGCCACGGCGGCCTTGCGATCGGCGCGGGCTGCGCCATCGCGGGACTGACCATGATCGTGCCCGCGAACCACCGCTTCGCGCGGGTCGACCAGCCGATCCGAGCGCAGGGGTCGGAGCTGCTGCCGATCTCGATCGGCGACGACGTCTGGATCGCGGGGGGCGCGGTCGTTCTCGGCGGCGCCTCGATCGGCGACGGCGCCGTCGTGGGCGCAGGAGCCGTCGTGCGCGGCGCGGTCGCGGCCCGTGCGGTCGTCGCGGGCGTGCCCGCGCGCGAGATCGGCAGGCGCGACGGCACCGCGCGCGACTGATTCCGTGCGGATTTGCCGCGCAATCCCCTGCATTTCGCGATTCGCGAGAACCGTATACCATCGACCCCGTGACATCCGTGACGACCGAGCAACCAGCGCATATCCGCAATCCGCACTTCGACGACGACCTCGTGGTCTGGGACGACTCGCTCTCGGGCCGCTACCAGCCCGTCGCCTACGACCAGCAGTTCGACGACCAGTGGCGGCTCTTCCTCGAGGGCCAGACGGGCTTCCACACCCACACGGGCGTCGAGACCACCGACGAGTACATCGACGACCGCATCGCCGAGCTGACCGGGGTCGAGGACTACCTGTGGCGCAAGCGCTGGGGCGCGCTCGCACCCGTCCTGTCGCGGCTCTCGGGACGCCACGCGCGGCAGGTGCGCAGAGGCCTCGGCGGACGGCTCGTCCTCGAGCCGAAGTTCCCCGTCGACTTCTTCCAGGGGAAGCGCTGCCTCGACGCAGGCTGCGGAGCGGGCCGCTGGTCGAAGACCCTGCTCTCGCTCGGCGCCAACATGAAGTCGATCGATGTCTCGCAGCACGGGCTCGAGTCGACGCGGCGCTTCCACCCCGATGTCGAGAAGCTGAGCCTCTTCGACATCCCCACGCGGCCCGACCTCCAGCGAGCCTTCGACTTCACGATCTGCTGGGGCGTGATCATGTGCACGCATGATCCGAAGAAGTGCTTCGAGGCGGTCGCCGAGACGGTCAAGCCCGGCGGGCACCTCTACATCTTCGTCTACGCGCCGACCTACCACTCGTCGCCGCAGATCCTCGAGTGGCGCCGCGAGTACCACCGCACCTGCCGCACCTTCGAGGAGAAGCTGGCGTTCGCGTACCGCATCTCGGATCAACCCGAGAACTGCATCAACCAGCTCGACATGCTGAACACGCTGTACAACTGGGTGATCCCGCTCGAGGTCGCGAACGGCTGGTTCGAGCGCGCGGGCTTCGAGACGCCCGTGCTTCTCAACAAGCGCGAGACGAACGTGTGCGGGCATCACCTGCTGGCCAAGCGGCGGGCTTGAGCGGTCGCCGCGTGTTTGGGCGGTCGCCGCGTGTCTGGGCGGTCGCCGCTGCGGCGGCTCCCTTTGGTGCTACTGAGGGCCGGGGTGCCCGCA
>CAYMSD010000066.1:15604-19526 GCA_964393015.1 uncultured Klebsiella sp. | reverse complement strand
GGAACGGATGGTGTCAGCCGTCGACTCCCGTCCGCTACGCTAGCGGCGATGGCCAAGCCACTTGTCGGCATCACAATGGGCGACCCTCTCGGCATCGGGCCCGAGGTCGTCGTGAAGGCGCTGTCGGACGCCGCGTTGCGCGGCTCCGCGCGCTTCGTGATCTATGGCGACAACGAGCTGCTCCTCGCGGCCGCGGAGCGCGCGCGCGTCCATCCCACCTGGTTCCGCGCGTCGATCGACCACGCGCGCGACGGCAGCATGGTGCTCGGCGACCTCACCGTGATCGACTACGGCGTCGCGGGCACCCTCGGCAGCACGCACGAGCCGACGAAGACGGGCGGCATCGCCTCGAAGACCTTCGTCGAGGACGCGATCTCGGACGCGATGCGCCCCGCGGCCGACCCGCGTCGCCTCGACGCGATCGTCACGGCGCCGATCTCGAAGGAGTCGTGGGCGCTCGCGGGCTTCCGCTGGCCGGGCCACACCGAGCTCTTCGCGGCGCGCACGCGCGCGAAGCGGCAGGCCATGGCCTTCGTCTCGCCTCGGCTCAAGGTCGTGCTTGCGACGACCCATGTGCCGTTGATGGAGCTGCGCAACCTCCTCACGATCGGGCGCGTGCACGAGCCGATTCTCCTCGGCGACGAACTCTGCCGGCAACTCGGAGTCGCCACTCCGCGCATCGCGGTGTGCGGCCTCAACCCGCACGCAGGCGAGAACGGCCTCTTCGGCGACGAGGAGATCCGCGTCATCAAGCCTGCGATCGACCTCGCGCGCGCGGGCGGCATCGATGTCCACGGCCCCTTCTCGGGCGACACCATCTTCATCGACGCGGCCGCAGGCGCGTGGGACCTCGTGGTCGCCATGTATCACGACCAAGGGCTGATTCCCGTGAAGCTCCTCGGATGGGACAAGGCCGTGAACGTCACGCTCGGGCTTCCGATCGTGCGCACGAGCCCCGACCACGGCACGGCGTTCGGCATCGCCGGGCAGAACCGCGCGAGCGAAGGCTCGATGCGCGCGGCGATCGAGCTGGCTGTGAGGCTCGTGTCGCAAGCGGTCGCGCACGCGCCGTCCGCGCGACAGGCCGAAGCCGACGACACGAACGCTACTTGAGGAACGGGATCGCGCCCGGGTACTCGAACGGCCGCTCGTTCGCGAGCGCGATGAGGCCGAGGATGCCGACCACGATGCCGTAGATCCACACGGCGAAACCGATGACAGCGGCGAGGATGGGGCCGATCAGGATGACGAGGCACGCCATGCCGACCATGAACGCGGCCAGCAGGGCGAGCACCATCGTGATGTGGCAGTTGATCGAGTTCCTGGCCTCGCGCACGATCTCGGGGCTCTGCGCGCCGATCGCCCACACGACGGCGGGCGCCGCGATCGCCAGGACCGGGAAGAAGCTGTGCGCCAGCACGCTGGCGCGGCAGATCGCCGTCGCGACCCGCGGACTCATGGGCACGCCGGAGCCCGAGGCCGCTGCGAACGGTTGGCTGCACACGGAGCAGTGCGCCGCGCCCGCCATGTGCTTCGCGCCGCAGCGCTGGCAGTAGACGACGCCGTCGGCCGCGTCGGGCGGAGGTCCGGCCGCGGCCGCCGGGAAGACCTCCATGATCTCGGGCACGGTCGATGCCTGCTTCCAGCTCGCGCTCCGCGGGTCATGCACCCAGGTCGACGGACCCAGCGAGCCCGAGGACGCAAGGCGACGCAGTTCCGCGAGGTCGACGGGGCCCATCGTCGCGCCGCGCTGCGACCAGAACCACTTGCCGTCCTGTGCCTGCGTGCTGCCCGTGGCTTCGTCCATGGCGATCTCCTTCGGCGAAACGATGTTCGGTGGACCAGACTCCCCCGCGACTACTCCTCCGGCTTCCCGCGCACCGCCCACTCGGGTCGCGCCCCGGCGAATCGGGGCCGCGTCCTTCCGAAGCCGGCGCGCGCGCTTTCGCAATCCGCTTCCCACGCGTCGACGCGGCGCGCTCGGGGAGCCTGCAAAATCGTTTCTGCAAAAGTGCGGCGAATCGGAGGGGACGCGAAATCACAGGGTATCCTCCCCGCCGCCTCGGGCACAACGGGTGACCGCAGGCGCATCGCTCCTCCGCTCGACTCGTTCCTCGGGATCAGATCGCTCGTCCGCTCGCGGCCACCGCGCGCGGCGGGGCGTCGTTCGCGCGGAAATCGGGCGCGGCGCACTCTCAGGACGGGCGCACGGCGCCCGGGAAAGGACAGAGGCATGTTCCTCGATGGTTTGGCATGGAAGAATCGGGCCCGCGCGGCGGTCGCGGCTTTCGCGCTCGCAGGAGCAGCGGCTCCGATGGCAGGCGCCGATGTGGTCGGCTCATGGAACCTCAACGGGCCCGAGATCGGCGCGGGCCCGATCGCGGCATCCACGGGCTCGGGCACGCTCGACGCGACGGCGTTCGGCGACTCGCTCGCCGTGATGCAGGGAACGCTCGTGGGTGCGCAGCCCGGCGAGACGGCAGGCAACGGCCTGGCGGTCGTGGGAACGGCGGGCAACGGCCTGGCGCTGCGGTTCGACTTCGCGGATCTCTCTGCGTTCAACGACGACGGCCTCACGCTCCAGTTCGCGACGCGGCGCTCGAGCACCGGCTTCTCGATGAACCGCCTCGAATACTGGAAGGGCCTCTCGTGGGTCACGCTCGCGGAGTTCACGCCGAGCACGACGGCATGGGAGCTGAAGACCTTCGATCTCGCGACCGCGGCATCGACGGTCTCGGGTCCGCTGGCCCTGCGCATCGTCGTCGACGGCGCCACTGGCTCGACCGGGAGCATCCGCTTCGACAACTTCGCGTTGATGGGGACACCCGTGCCTGCGCCTGCGGGCGCTGTCGCGCTCCTCGCCCTCGCAGGGGTCGTCGGGCGGCGTCGGCGCTGACGCCGCGCGGGGCATGCCGCATCGTGCGGCCCGTCCGAGCGATCGGCGGGCCGCGCGGTGCGCATCGCGCGGGGTCCGTGGCGGGTCAGATGTTCAGCCAGTCCGTGAACAGGAACTCGAACCGCTGCAGGAGCAGCGTGATGCGTCCCATCACGGTCAGGCCGAAGGCGCTGCCGAAGCTGATCATGAGGAACCAGATGCCGACGCGGGCGGTCTTGCCGACGGCGCCCTTGTGCTCGACCGAGAAGAAGAAGTAGGTCAGCACGGAGAGGACGCCGACGACGCCGACCACGGAGCCGACGGTTCCCCAGAAGTCGAACATGCGGATCGCCTCGCCCGATGCGGCCACGCCGTCCCCGAAGACGACGAGCGGCTTCATGGCTGCGACGAGCTGTCGCATGAGGTCGGCCTCGATCGCGCCGACGAGGCGGATGCCCGCCGTCGTGCCGATCACGAAGGCGATCGGCCACACGGAGATCCAGCCACCCTTCGGCGCGAGTCGCCAAAGGAGCATGAAGCCGAGGAGAAGGGGCACGAACGCAAGCGCAGCGTCGAGGCCGGGCGTGGCCGACACGGGCAGCGACGGCATGGCGTGCTCGCGCACCAACCCCGGCGCGAGTGCGCCAAGAAGCTGGGGCACGATCGTGCTCCAGAAGCCGACGACCATCCAGTAGGCGGCGGAGACGCCGATCAGGATGCTCTCCGCGACCTTGTAGAACGGGTTGTCGCGGTAGACGAACGAAAGGATGAAGAGCGTGAGAAGGGCTGCAACCCAGATACCGAGCGAATCGATGGGGCTCGGCTCGATGCGGACGGGGCCGCCCGGCGTGAGCTCCGCGCGGAGGAGCTCGGCCTCGGACGCCTTGACCGACTCGCGGGTCTCCCACTTGATCGGTTCGACGCCGTCGACACGGCGGAGCGTTCCGGCGGCAATGCCTGCGTCGTCGGGCGCGACCCACTTGCGCCGTGGATCGGGCTTCGACCCGGCGCTGGATCCAGAGGTCGGCCCAGTCGCCGGCCCAGTCG
>CAYMSD010000066.1:0-15504 GCA_964393015.1 uncultured Klebsiella sp. | reverse complement strand
TCGGGCTTCGACCCGGCGCTGGATCCAGAGGTCGGCCCAGTCGCCGGCCCAGTCGTCGATCCAGTCGCCGACTCGTCCGTCGAGCCAGGGGCCACATCGGTTGAGGCTGCGGGCGCCGTCTCCTCGACGAGCACGCGCTCGACCGTGGTCACCACGGCGAAGCGCTTCGCCATCCCCTCGGGCCGCATGAAGGCGTTGAGCGAGAGGCCCACGATGCCGAACACGGCGAGGGCGACCCACAGGAGGGTGTTCGGGCGCTTCGCGGGCTGCGCTCCGCCATCGCCTGGCCCACCACTGCCGGATCCATCACGGTTCGTGTCGTTCATCGAGCACCTCCCTGCGTGCCGCGCGAGGCGATCATGGCGATGTTCCCGAGCACGATCAGCGCGATCATGAGGAGGTGCGCCACCAGCTGCGGGCCCATGCGGATGCGGCCTTGCTCGAGCCGCTCGGAGTTGCGGTCAACGGGGTACTTCTCCGTCACGAGCGTCTCGTACTCCGCTGCGCCCTTCACGGCCACGAGGAGTCCGTTCAGCTGCGCGGGGTAGTACGGGAAGAGCTGGCTGGCCTGCACGCCCGTCGAGCCCGATGTCAGCCGCGCCTCGGGCTTCATCGACTCGCGGCCGTACTGCACCCATTCCTTCGCCCCCGGGTAGCCCGCGGACACCGTCGAGACGAGGTCGAACGAACCGAGGTCGCGTGCATCCGCGACCAGCGGAAGCCCCGCGACGGCGGCGCCGGAGGCATCGGTCGGGTAGGCCTCGGCGACATTCGTCGTGAGCACCTTGATGACGCCCTCGTTGCCCGCCTTGAAGCCGAGCTGCACATAGTCGGTGCCGTACTCGTACCTGTCGCCGTGGTACTCGAGCAGAACCTCCTTGATCGCCTGGTCCGCCATCTGCTTGCCGAGGGGCCAGAGCGCCATGAAGACGATCTTGTGGTCCTTCGACGCGCAGTGGTGGACGAGCGCGTTCGCCATCGGCTGGAGCTCGGCCTTGCTCGCGGGGTCGAAGTCGAAGCTGAGGAGGACGCGCGACCCGTTCGGCAGCTTGTCGATCGCGTCGAAGGTCGCGCGCGCCATCGGTCCGGGCACTTCGGGGAAGCGCAGCTTGAGCAGGATCGGCACCGCGATCGAGAGTCCCATCGCGAGGAAGATCCAGCGCCGGTCGAGCCGACCGAGGCGGACGAAGAATCCGCGCACGCCGTCGGGGGTCTGTTCTGTGTTCTTCGTGGTCATGGTGGCCCCGTCAGGTCTTCGAGAGGTAGCTCTTGTCGATGCCGAAGATGAGGCGGAGGCTGGTCGCAGCCACGCCGAGGGCGATGCCGATGGTGATCGCGCGCATGCCCGCGGTCTGGACATGCTCCGTGATGCCGCGCTTCATCACATCGAGCCGCAGGAACGAGAAGACGCTGTCCTCGGGGATCCATCCCGTGAGGAACATGCCCGCGGCCGTCTGCGACAGGAGGATGATGAACGCCGTGCCGAGGAGGAGGATCGCCTCGAGGTTCTTGGCGCGGAAGGCGCGGAACGCGGCGCTCGCGACATAGAACGCGAGCATCGCGAACATGGTCGAGGTGAGCGGCACCAGCATGTAGTCGTAGATCCAGCCGAACGGCGCCTGCGGCACATCGTGCGCGCCCGCGAGGTGGATGTCGGGGTGCATGCCGTTCGGCACCGCGCCGACCTTGAACATGCCCACGACGAGCGTGACGGCGAAGGCGAAGAGCGTGATCGCCGCATAGGCCCAGCCCGGGCGGCGCGACGAGATCTGCTCGAGGTTCACGGCGAGGAGGTTGCCCGCGCCGAGGACGAACGCCACGGCCGCGAGGATGTTGAACCAGCCGAGGACGGTCTCCTGCCAGCTGACCGTGAACGGCGAGAACTTCGCCACGATCAGGAGGAGCCCCGCCGAGGCGAGGATGAGCATCGGAATCGTGCGTCGCAGCATGCGTCAGCCTCCGAAGAATGCGCGGAACGCCGTGCTTGCGCCGGCCATCGGGCCGGAAGGCGAGAGCGAAGCGAGGGTCGCGAGAATGGCGCCGACCACGATCGCGGCCGCCGCGAAGAGCTTGCCGAGGTCCTGCCCCTTGATCGAGCCGAGCTGGTCGCGCTCGCCCGAGAGATAGGCGCTCGCCGCGTAGAACTCCTCGCCGATCAGCGTGTAGTCGCACGCCGCGACGAAGAACGGAAGCTGCGAGGCCTCCGCTGTGCCCGCGACCTGGATCGCGCCGATCGCGTTGCCGTTCTCGGCGAGGACGAGGCTCTCTGCGTAGAACGCGCCCATGTAGAAGCACGCGGCGGGCTTCTCGCGCACCATGCGGCCCGCGACATAGGCCACATAGCCGAACTGCTCGTCGGTGATGTAGCGGATCGACGACTCGTCGTAGGTCTCGGGGCGGCCCGCGGCGAAGTGCGCCGACTGCACCGTCTCGCGCGCGGCGGTCATCACGATCGAGCGCGCGGTCGGGACCTCGAGCCTGGCGTCGTACTCGGCCGCGGTCTTGGCCACGCGGCCGAGGATCGTCACGCCCGCGACGGTCTGGATGTCGTTCATGTCCTGGATGCCGGGAACGAAGAGCACGGAGCGGCCCATCTCGGTGGCGCGTCCGACGGCCTCGTCGATCGCCTCGAGCGCGGCGATGCGGCGGATCTTGACCGACCAGCCCGCGCGCGAGAGGAGGATCCACGCGAGCACAGACGCCGACACCACGATGCAGACGATCGCCAGCGGGATCTTGTCGAGGAGGAACGCGTTCGCGCGGGCCACGACGGGTGCCGCCTCGACCGCGGGCGTGCGCTCGCCGTCGGTGCCGATGAACGCCACGCGGAACACGATCTCGTCGGAGGCGTGGCGGTCGCCCTTGCTGTTCGGAATCCCCGAGACGAGGTAGCCGTCGCCCGCACCCGCGAGCGGGTCGACCTCGCCGACGAGGATCCAAGGCTCGTCCGCGGCGCCGTCGCGCGTGCCTTCGGCGACCGTGCGCGAGCGCTCGACGATGGCCCGCGCCGTCTCGTCGGGCGCGGGCACGCGCCACCGCACGAAGACGGCGGCGCCGCCGTCGCCGGGGCGATCGACCGCCGAGACATCGACGGGGTCGGGGGGAAGCGCCGAAAGCGGCGCGGTCGCCGTCAGGGCGAAGAGGGCCGCAAGGATCGCTGGCGCACGCCAGATTCTCAGCATCAGAAGCCTCCTTGGCGTCGCGGTCGGCGGGAGGCGCGCATCGCGCTCCCGCGCGCTGCGGCGCGGCCGACCGTACGGGGTCGCTGTCTCGTCTCGGTCTCTCGCCTCGGTCTCTCGCTCAGGTCTCGATCAGCTCGATGTTCGCCCTCGGCACCGTCACGCTGCGACCGTCGCCGAGCTTCACCTCGAGGACGCGCGCCTTCGATCCCGAGCCGAGCACCGCCGGCTCGCTCGGAAGCGCCGACACCGTGCCCAGCAGCCCGAAGTATGGATCGCGGATGAGGCGCACCTGCGTGCCGAGCTCGAGCGCCCCCTCCTCCGGCCGCGCGCCCTGCGCGGGCTCGGGGTCGCCCGCCTTGCGCGCCACGACGACCTCGGGGCGCATGACGCCCGCCCGGATCTGCGTGGCGCCGTTCACGCTCGCCTCGCGGCCCTCGAAGCCCTTGAGGAGCGCGAAGGTGCGCTCCGCCATGGCGATGTCGCCGAAGCCCTCTGTCACCAGGATGGTGAGTCCGATCTTCTCGGTTCCCGTGATGGCGACGCCGAGGTCGTAGCCGAGGATCGCACGCAGGTCGGAGTCGTCGATCCCGCCCGACACGATTCCCGCAACGCCTGCGGCCTGCGCGGCCTTCACGGCCGAAGCGGTCACGCGCGCGCCGCCGAGGACGATCGCGCCGCGCATGTCGGGCTTGATGTGCGCAGCGTCGAGGATCTCGTCGTGGCGCGCGCACGCCGTGCGGATCGGCCCGACCGTCTCGCCGCCGACGCCGAAGATCCCCTGCACGAACGCGGCTTCCGTCTCGATGAGCGCGCCTTCGCCGGGGAAGACCTCGGCCACGCGGCCGTCGACATACGCCTTCACCTCGACGGGAAGCGGCGACCCGCGCAGGATCACCTGCCCCGTCGTCGCGCTGATCGACTCGACCGTGCCGGCCGCGGGCGACGGGAGCTCCTTCTTTCCGAAGCCGAAGATGCCCTTCGAGCGCGCGAGCGGCTGCCCGGCCGTCACCGCGTCGCCCTGCTTCACGAGCATCAGCCCGGGGACATCGGACGCCTGCGCGGACAGCTGCGCCGCGACCGCGACCGGGGTCACATCGCCCTCGATGTAGGTCCGCGCGACCACATCGCGCGCCTTCACGAGGTCGCCGACCTTCACCAGGACTTCACCATGGACGGGGAGCAGCCTGCGCGCCCTGTAGTTCGCGCGCGCGGACACCTTGAGACCTGGCGTATAGGCCTTCGCCATGGGGCGGGAAGGTAGCAGATGCCGCAGCGAGGCGGAGCGAGCGACGGCCCTTCGCTGCGTTTCCGGCCCGCGGACCTCCGCTCACGGCATGCCGATCACGACGCGCTCTCCCACACCTTCGCCCAGCGCGCGACCGCGGCGCGACGATCGGCCTCGCTCTCGGGAAGGGCGAGCGGGCGGCCGCGCGCGTCGAAGAGGATGCCGACGGTCCCGCCCTTCACGCGGCGCGTGACGGGCTTGCCCGCACCCGCGCCGAGGTCGAACTCCCTCGTGGGCTCGACCGTGACCTCGACCTCCTGCTCGGGCCCCACGCGCACGAGCGCGACATCGCCGCACGAAAGTTCGCCCGACGCGCTCACGGCGCCCGACACGCGGTACGAGAAGCACTTCCTGCCCCACTTCCCCTCGCCCTTCGCGGCGACCGACCAGCCGAGGCGCACGAGGCAGTCGCGCTCGAAGACCTCCATCGCCGCCTGCGGGTGCACGCTCGCGAGGACGCCGAGGTGCGGCATCATGAAGATCGAGTCCTTCGCAAGCTGCGTGAAGCCCTGCGGCTCGAAGCTGTCGACGAGCATCGCCGCCGTCTGCTCCATCTTGGGCGCGTGGCTGAGGACGCCGCCCGACGCGACGAGGAGATCGAGCCTCATGTCGTCGACGATGGTCTGGCCGCTCGCCTGCTGCGAGAAGACATCGCCGACGGTGCGCTGCTGCTGCACGCCCTTCAGCGTCGTCGCGAACTCCTTGTGCTGCGCGTAGGCGAGCCGCAGCGCCTCGCGCGCGACCGCCTGCTCGAACACCAGCGCCTCCGCCGACTGCGGGATCGTGGTCGGGCGGATCATCTTGTTCTTCACGCGGTTCCTCAGCTCGCGCTCGTCCATGTCGATGTGGACCCAGCGCAGCACCCGGTCGAGCCCCGCCTCCGCGCACACGTTCGAGATCGAGTAGCTCATCCCGAGGTTCGCGCTCACCGTGCGGTTGAAGGTGCCGTCGAACACGCTGAAGACATCGGTGGTCGCGCCGCCGATGTCGACGCACACGGCGTTGAGCCGGTCGCGCGCGGCGATGCGCTGCAGGATGTCGCCGACCGCGCCCGGCGTCGGCATGATCGGAGCGTTGCTCCACGAGATCAGCTTGTCATAGCCGGGCGCGTGCGCCATCACGTGCTCAAGGAAGACATCGTGGATCTTGTCGCGCGCGGGCCCGAGGTTCTCCTGCTCGAGCGTCGGGCGCAGGTTGTCGACGACGGCGAGGTCGAAGCCGCCGTACTTCGGGTCGCCGAAGATCGCGCGCACCTCGGGCGCAGCGTCCTTGTTGCCCGCGTAGATCACGGGCAGCTCGTATTCGCCGCCGAAGCGCGGCCTCGGCTTCGCGGGCGCGATCTGCTCGGCGATCTGCACGACCTGCTGCACGTTGCCGCCATCGGTGCCGCCCGAGATCAGCACCATGTCGGGCCGAAGCTCGCGGATCCGCTGGATGCGCTCGTGCGGCTTGCGCTTGTCGTTCGAGGCGATCGTGTCCATCACGATCGCACCTGCGCCGAGCGCGGCGCGCTTCGCGCTCGCGGCCGTCATCTGCGCGACGACGCCCGCGACCACCATCTGCAATCCACCACCCGCGCTCGAGGTCGAGATGTAGAGATCGCAGCCGTCGGGGTCGTTCTCATCCTTGCGGCGGATGATGGTGCCGTCGTCGGCGATGAAGCGGCGGCCCGCGAGCTCGCCGATCTCGGTGAGCGAGTTCGACACGCCGATCGTCACGTCCGCGAACGGTTCCTCGACCGTCGTCGGCGCCTCCGCGCGGCGCGTCTGGCGCCAGCCGTCGCCGACGCGCTCGACGAGGATCGCCTTCGTCGTCGTCGAACCGCAGTCGGTCGCGAGGATGTAGCGGAGCTTCGATGGATCGATGGCGGGATCGATGGCGGGATCGATGGCGGGAGCGGCATGGCCCGATGGATGACTTGGCGCGGACATGCGGATAAGGTAGCGCCGTGAAGGATTTCCTCCGCAACGCCTTCGCCCTCGACGACGGAAAGCCCTGCGAGCCGTCGACCGAGCAGCGCGAGGTGCTCGAGCGGCTCGCCGCCGAGGTCGCGAAACGGCGCCTCGCGGGGCCAGCGCTCGCCTTCCTCGAGATGTCGCGGCCGCTGAACGGCCTCGGTGCCGCGGTGATCCACTTCTTCTCGCCGCTCGCCTCGACCTTGGCGAACCCCGTCTCGCTCGCACGATTCGCGGAGTTCCTCGAGAAGCGTGGCTCCGTCGACTATCTCTGCGGGCTCATCGAGCGCGCGGAGGCGGACCGCGAGTCGGGCTGCTGCGAGGGCGCGCCCGCGGAAGACGCGGCGCCCGAGTCCAGAGGTCCGGCGGACGACGGGGGCGCCGCGGAGCGCCCGGGACGCCACGACCCACGCACCTGACCAAGGAGCCCGGATGAGTCGCCCGATCGTCCTCCGCACGATGCTCGTCGTCCTCGGCATCGCGACCGCGCTCTCGATCTACTCGATCTTCGCGGGAAGCGATGTCTCGTGGCGCATCGTCGGCACCGCGTTCACGCTGGCGATCGCGATCGGACTCGTCGTCCCCTGCGTCCCGGGCGACGCGGGCCAGCGCACGGACATGCTGCAGCGGACGCTGATCGGGCACTGGCTCTTCGGTGGGGCGCTCGTCGTCGGCGTGATCTGGTTCGGCATGGGCCTCAGTCCGTTCTGGACGCGCGAGTGGCTGTGGATCTGGATGTGGCTCGGAAACCCCGCGATCCTCGTGGCGGCGCTCGCGATGCGCCATCGACGCAAGCAGGAGCGGGCGCTGGCGCGCGCCGAGACCATCGCCATCGTCGGCGCCCTGACATCGGTGGCTGCGGGATTCGCCATCGGGACGCTCCCTACCGGCCGCGGCATCGAGCACGCGTTCGAACTCGGATTCATCCTGCTCGGCGGAACCGTGATGATGGCCATGTCCGCGTTCGGTCTCCGCAGGCCCTCGACGGACCGCTTCTCGACGATCCCCGATCGGACCAAGGTCACGGCGGCGATTGGCGCGGTCGGCGTCGCCCTGGCCGGCGTGTGGTGCGTGCTGGCCGCGTTCAAGTCGATCGACGGCGCGATGGCGGCGCGCGTGGGGCTCAATCCACCCATGGGGACGACGAGCACCGTCTGGCTGCTGAGCATCGCGGCCGCATGCGTGTCGGTGCCCTGCGGAATCGCGTCCGTCCTCGGCATCGCACGCATCAAAGGTCCCCTGCGCTGGATCGGACGGTTCGCGATCGCGTCGGCCGCCAGCCTCGGCGGCCTCAACGCGTACCAGGCGCTCGCGTCGATCGGCTCGTTCCAGGTCTGGCAGGACCCGCTCGTCGGCCAGCTCAACTGGGCGCTCGTCGTCTCGTCGACGGCCGCGCTCGTCGCGTCGCTCGTCGTCATGCGGATCAACCGCGGGCGGATCATCGCCGACGAACCGATCAACCGCCTCGACTGGATCTGCCCGCGCTGCGCGCTGAAGTCGGAGATCGCGCCGGGCGCCCACACCTGCTCGGGATGCGGCCTCTTCGCGTCGATCATGCTGCGCGACGACCGCTGCCCGAAGTGCGGCTACGACCTGCACGCGCAGCCCGCCGACGCGCCCCACTGCCCCGAGTGCGGACGCGAGCGGCAGACGGCGGGGCTCACTTCAATCTGAACGCGCTCACGCTCTCGCGGAGCGTCTGGCTCGCGCGCCGCAGCTCCTCGGCGGTGCGGCCGAACTCGTCCGCGCTCTCGACCGTGCGGCGCGCGGCCGTGACGAGCGCCTCCATCGACTGCGAGATCGTCGTCGCGCCCTGCGACTGGCTCTGCATGCCCGAGGCGACCGAGCGGTAGCGCCCCGCGCTCGCCTGCACCTCGCCGATGATCTCCGCCATCTGGCGGCTCGAGGCCACGACCTCCTCGACGCCGCGACGCACCTTCTCGGAGAAGCGGTCCATCTCCATCACGCCTGCGCCGACGGCGGCCTGCATCTCGCGCACCATCGACTCGATGTCGAGCGTCGCGCCCGCGGTCTGGTCGGCGAGGCGGCGGATCTCGCGCGCGACGACGAGGAATCCACGCCCCTGCTCGCCCGCCTTCTCGGCCTCGATCGCGGCGTTCACGGAGAGGAGGTTCGTCTGGTCCGCGACCTTCGCGATCGTGGTCACCACCCCGTTGATCGACGACGCGCGCTCGCTGATCGCGGCGAGCTTCGCGGCGATCGACTGGGTGGCGTCGGCGAGCTCGCGGATGGTCCCGTCGACCGCCACGAGGTTCTCGCGCGTGCCCGACGCGAGCCCGGCCGTGCGCTCGACGGCGCGCTCGACGGCGCTCATCGTCGTCGCGAGCTCCGAGCCCGTCGCGCTGATCTCCTGCGTCGCGGCCGCGATCTGCGCGGTCGACTCGCCGAAGCCGTGCGCCATGGCCGCCTGCTCGCGGCTCGTGGCGCCGAGCTCGAGCGCGCTCGAGTCGAGCGTGACGCCCGCCGTGCGGATCCCGCCGAGAAGCGCGTTCAGGTTCGACTGCATGCGCTGCAGGCTGCGCGTGAGGACGCCCGCCTCGTCGTGCGCGCTGCACGGGGGGATGTCGAACGCGAGGTCGCCGCCCGCGATGCGGTCGGCCGCGAGCGCCGCCGTGCGGAGGCGCCTCCCCGTGCGGACGGCGGTGTAGAGGACGAGCGCGCAGGCGATCGCCACGCCACCGAGGAAGATGACGCCGTTGCGCCACATCTCCGCGCGGATCGCGGCGAAGACGACCGCGCGCGGCTTCGTCAGGACGAGCGTCCATCCGCCGCTCTCGATGCGCACGCCCGCGGCGAGGAGCTCCTCGCCGTCGACGGGCGACACCGACTCGTGCAGGAGGCCGTCGCGGTCGGAGTCGCGCAGGAACGGCGAGAGCATCTCGCCGAAGCGCGTGTCGTCGACGGCGCGCGTGCGCAGCGCGGCGGATTCCGCGCCGCCCGCCGCCACGGCGTCGATCGGCGCGTCCGTGGTGGCGACGATGAAGCGCCCGCGCGAGGAGACGAGGTACGCGTCGGCGCCGACGGTCGCTGCGCATCCGCGCACGAGCGCCTCGATCGCGGCGAGGCTGCGGTCGGTGCAGCACACGCCCTTGAACCTGCCGTCGATCACGATCGGATGCGACTGCTCGACGATCAGCTGCCCGTCGTAGAGGTAGGGCTCCGTGACGAGGGTCTGCGCGCGGCCAGACTCCGCGAAGGCGCGGCGCACGCCGTCGTAGTAGAGGCCCGTCTCGTAGTCGACGAGCGGCTTCAGCGAGATCGCGTTCCCCTTCGTCCAGTCGCGGAAGACATAGGGGATGAAGCGACCACCCTTCTCCATCCACTCCGCGGGAAGCGCGCCCTCGCCCGACACGGACGCGGCGTCGCGTCCGTCGGCGTCCGGCTCGTAGGCGACCGACACCGCGGTCAGGTTCGCGTCGACCGCAAGCTGCGCCTTCAGCGTCTCGACCGAGAGCCGTCGCTCGCCGAAGAGTCCGCCCGCCTGCTGCGCGGCGAGCGTGCGCGCCGCGTGAATCGCAAGCGCGTTCGACTCCTCGATGCGCGCCGCGGCGAGGTAGGCCTCGCGCAGCAGCTCGTCCTGCGCCGCGCGCTCGAGGTGCGCGAACTTGTCGAAGGCGCCCCATGCGATGAGACCCGCCATCAGGAGCGCGCCGGGAAGCACCCCGAGAATGAGCAGCCTTCCCGCGAGGGAGCGCGAGAATGGGATGCGGTTGTGCGTGATTTCGCCGATGGCCATCGGGAGGCGATGGTAATCGATCGGGCGCCCGCAGTAGGATTCAAGGCATGATCCCGAGCACCACCGA
This sequence comes from uncultured Klebsiella sp., assembly GCA_964393015.1. GTDB lineage: Bacteria > Planctomycetota > Phycisphaerae > Phycisphaerales > SM1A02 > QWPT01. The sequence goes on along the minus strand of CAYMSD010000066.1, from coordinate 5,258 downwards.
TTCGTCGGCGCCGCAGAAGCCAGGCGTCGTCTCGCGCTTCCAGTCGATTCCCGACACGCCCGGCGAACCGAACGGCTTCATGGCCGACGGCTCGGTGATGGCGCCGTTCAACCTGCTCGGCTGGGTCGCCGAGAACAGCGAGCACTTCAAGCCCCCGGTCGGCAACAAGTACCTCTACTCGGGCCGCGACTTCTTCGTGATGATCATCAAGGGCCCGAACGCGCGCAACGACTTCCACCAGGTCGACAGCGAGGAGTTCTTCATCCAGCTGAAGGGCGATGTGCATGTGAAGACGATCGAGGACGGCGTGGTGAAGGTCCACAGGATCCGCGAGGGCGAGGTCTTCTTCATTCCGCCGAACGTGCCGCACTCGCCGCAGCGCGGGCCCGACACCATCGGCCTCGTCGTCGAGCGCCGCCGCCCGCAGGGCGAGCCCGAGCACCTGATCTTCTTCTGCGAGAAGTGCAACTCGCTCGTCTACGACAAGGTGTTCGACTGCAAGGACATCGTGCAGCACTTCGCGCGCGCGATGGAGGAGTTCTGGGCCGACCCGGTGCTCTCGACCTGCAGGAAGTGCGGGCATCGAATCGCGAAGCCTTAGCGGTCGCGGCTGCGGCCGCTCCCTCTGGTGCTGCTGACGCCCATGGATGCCCGCGCGGCTGCGGCCGCTCCCTCTGGTGCTGCTGTCGGCCATGGATGCCCGCGCGGAACGGCGCGGTGTGCGAGCCGGCGCACTTCGACTCCGCACCGCTGGAAGCGGTGGCACCCGTGAAAGGCTGTCGCAGTCGGGCGGTTCAGCGCCCGCGCTCACAGCTCGACTTGCGCGCCGAAGTCGACCACGCGGTCGGGCGGCAGGTTGAACGAACGCGTCGCATCGGCGGAGTTGCGGGAGAGCGTGCTGTACAGCCGCTTGCGCCAGCTCGCCATCTTGGCGTCGCCGGTGGGAACGACCGAGGTTCGCCGCGCGAAGTAGGTCGTCTGCTCGGGATCGAAGCTGAAGCCGTACTGCCGCGCGCGGTCGAGGAGCCGCGGAATGTTCGGACTCTCCATGAATCCGCAGAGCGCCGTGATCTTCCACACCCCGTCCGGCAGCCACTCGACGCGCACCTGCCGTGCCGCGGGCACGACGGGCAGGTTCGACGACACGATCGTCATCAGCACCACCTGCTCGTGCAGGACATGAGCGTGCTCGACGAAGTGCTTCAGCGCGAGCGGGGTGTTGTAGTTCGTGGTCAGGAAGACCGCCGTGCCGGGCACCCGCGGAATCGCCTCCGTCCAGAGACGAGCGAGGAACTCGTGGATCGACTGCGTCTCCTCGGCGAGCTTGCGCCCGACGATGTAGGTGCCCTGGACCCAGGTCGTCATGACCACGAAGGCCATCAGCGCGATGGCCAGGGCGAACCAGCCGCCCGAGGTGACCTTGATGAAGTTCGCGCCCGCGAGCAGCGTGTCGATCACGAGGAAGAACCCGATCACGACGAGGACATAGCGCCGTCGCCAGCGCCAGAACCGCCGCGCGACCACCGCGAAGATGATCGTGGTGATGATCATGTCGAGCGTCACCGCGATGCCGTAGGCGGCCGCAAGCTTCGAGGAGGATGGGAACAGGAGCACCGTGAAGAGGCAGCCGACGAGCAGGATGCCGTTCAGCGCAGGCAGGTAGATCTGGCCCTCCTGCTCCCCGCTCGTGTGGACGATCTCGAGACGCGGCAGCATGCTGAGCCGAATCGCCTGCCGCGCGAGCGAGAACACCCCGGAGATCATGGCCTGGCTGGCGATGATCGTCGCGGCGGTGGCCATGCCGACCATCGGATAGATCAGCCCCTGCGGAATCAGGGCGTAGAAGGAGTGGAAGTCGTCCGACATCGTCCCACCCGACTCCTCCAGGTGCGTCAGGAGAATGGCCCCCTGCCCGAAGTAGTTGAGGACGAGCGCCGGCCCGACCAGGAGATACCAGCCCATGCGGATCGGCTTGATGCCGAAGTGGCCCATGTCGGCATAGAGCGCCTCCGCGCCCGTCACGCACAGGACGATCGATCCGAACAGCAGGAACACCTCGAGCGGATGCATCAGCGTCAGCCGCCACGCATGCACCGGATTGATCGACCCGAGCACCTCGGGGCGGTCCATGATTCCCAGCACCCCGAAGACCGCGAGCGTGAGGAACCAGAGGCACATCACCGGGCCGAAGAAGGTGGCGATCCGCGCCGTGCCGAACTGCTGGAAGTAGAAGAGGCCGATGAGGATCGCGAGTGTCGCGGGAATGACCGCCCACTCCAGCGCGGGATTCGCGAACTTGAGCCCCTCCATCGCGGAGAGCACCGAGATCGACGGCGTGATGATGCCGTCTCCGAACAGAAGCCCCGCGCCCGCCACCGCGAGCATGGTCATGGCGAAGCGGCTGCGGCGCGACTGCGCCGAGAGCCCGCGTGGAATCAACGAGAGAAGCGCGAAGATTCCGCCTTCGCCGCGGTTCGACGCCCGCGTGATCACGAGGATGTACTTCACGTTGACGACGAGGAAGAGAAGCCAGAAGGCAAGCGACAGGATGCCGCGGACATACATCTCGTCGACCGCGTGGCCCCGATGCTTCAGATGCGCGAAGCTCTCCTTGAGCGCGTAGAGCGGGCTCGTGCCGATGTCGCCGAAGACGACGCCGATCGCCCCGATCACCAGCGCCGCATAGGCGGAGCGCGAGAGTTGCTTTGCACGCGGATTCGACACGAGTGAAGGCGGGAGCATACCGTTGCGGCCGCGGTGCCGTCGACGCGCCCCGACCCGGGAACGGATAATCTTGCGGAGCGAATCCGATGCGCACGATCGACCTGCACACGCACATCCTTCCTCCCGCCTGGCCTGCGCTCGCGGAGAAGGCGGGCACGCGCGGGTGGCTGGAGATCCAGCACCTCGGAAGGGGCGCTTCGGGCTGCGACTGCGCGCGTCTCACCATCGACGGGCGCCACTTCCGCGACATCGAGGCCAACTGCTGGGACGCCGAGACCCGGCTGCGCGAGTGCGACGAGCACGGCGTCGACATGCAGGTCCTCTCGACCGTGCCCGTGATGTTCTCGTATCACCAGCCCGCGCAGGCCGCGCTCGAGCTTGCGAGGCATCTGAACGACCACATCGCCGGGGTGGTGCGCGCGCATCCCGCGCGCTTCGCGGGGCTCGCGACGGTGCCGCTCCAGGACGCGGAGCTCGCGTGCCGCGAACTCGACCGCGCGGTCGACGAGCTCGGGATGCGCGGCGTCGAGATCGGCTCGAACGTGAACGCGCACCGCCGCGGCGCAGGCGGCGACTCGGTCGTCGAGCTCAACCTCGACGCGCCCGAGCTCTTCCCCTTCTTCGAGCACTGCGCTCGGCGCGGGGTGGCCGTCTTCATCCACCCGTGGAACATGATGGGCCAGGGCGCGATGCAGAGGTACTGGCTGCCGTGGCTCGTCGGCATGCCGGCGGAGACCGCCCGCGCGGCGTGCTCGCTGATGTTCGGCGGCGTGCTCGCGCGGCTTCCGTCGCTCAAGGTCTGCCTCGCGCACGGAGGCGGCAGCCTCGCGTTCACGATCGGCCGCATCGCGCACGGCTTCCACGAGCGGCCCGACCTCTGCGCGGTCGACTGCACGGTCGATCCACGCGAGCAGATGCGGCGCTTCTACTTCGACACGCTCGTGCACGACCCGCAGTCGCTGCGCTTCCTCATCGACGCCGTCGGCGCGTCGCGCCTCGCGCTCGGAAGCGACTATCCGTTCCCGCTCGGAGAAAGGGTCGCGGGCTCGATGATCCGCGCGATGGGAGGCTTGAGCGACGCGGATCGCGCGCGCATGCTCGCGGGCACCGCCGAGGAGTTCCTCGGGCTCTGACGCCGTCAGCGCCCGAGCGCGCCGCGCACGATCTCGGCGGCGCGCCAGACCTCGTCGAAGGTGTTGAAGAGCGGCGCAGGCGCGAGGCGGACGATGCCCTCGCCCGCGACGCCGCGGCCTGATTCGCGGTAGTCGCAGGCGAGGCCCGCGGCCTTGAGCGCCTCGTAGCGCGCGTGCGCGTCGGTCGCGATCAACAGCGACAGCTGCGCGCCGCGCGCGTGCGATGCATGCGGCGTGATGATCGTGAGACCATCGATCCCGCGGAGGCGGAACTCGAGGAGCGCGGTCATGAGCGTGCTCTTCGCGCGGAGCCGCGCGATGCCCGCCGCGTCGAACTCCGCGAGGCTCGCGATGAGCGGCGCGACCGCGAGGATCGGCGGATTCGACAGGCTCCACGCGTCGGCGTGCTGCGTGGGAACGAAGCGCTCCTCCATGCGGAAGCGCGTCTTCGGGTCGTTGCCCCACCACCCCGCGTGGCGCGGCAGCGTGGTGTCGCGCACATGGCGCTCGTGGATGAACGCGCCCGCGACGGCGCCCGGGCCCGAGTTCAGGTACTTGTACGAGCACCACGCCGCGAAGTCGGCGTTCGAGTCATGCAGCGAAAGCGCGAGGTTTCCCGCGGCGTGCGCGAGGTCCCAGCCGCAGCGCGCGCCGACCGCGTGCACGGCGCGCGTGAGCCGCGCGATGTCGAGCGCCTGCCCCGTGCGGTACTGGACGCCGGGCAGGAGCGCGAGCGCGAGCGTCTCGCCGAGTTCGGCGACCGTGCGCTCGATGTCCTCCTCGCGCAGCGTCCACTCGCCCGCGCGCGGTGCGATCTCGACGACCTCCGCGTTCGCGTCGAGCCCGCGCGCGGCGACATGCGACATGACCGCGTAGGTATCGCTCGGGAACGCGCCTTTCTCGATCAACAGCTTCGTGCGCCGCCCGCGTCCATTCAACTCGGGGCGGTAGAAGGTCGTCATGAGGAAGTGCAGGTTCGCGGTGAGCGAGTTCATCGCGACGACCTCGTGCTCGAGCGCGCCGACCAAGCGCGCGAGCGGGCCGCGGAGCGCCTCGTGGTAGCTGTACCACGGGCGGCGCGCGCCGAGATGGCCGGCGACGCCGAGGCGCGACCAGTCGTCGAGCTCCTCGTTCACGAGCGTGCGCGCGGCAAGCGGCATGGGCCCGAGCGAGTTGCCGACGAAGTAGACGTCGTCGGGGCGCTTGAGCGGCAGCGCGAAGCGGGCGCGGAAGCCGGCCAGCTCGTCCTGCGCGTCGAGGGCGCGGGCGAAGTCGCGGTCGTGGGAGAGGTCGGCTGCGGTGAGCGTGGCCATGGGCGAAGGCTAGCGGGTTTGGCAGGGGAGATTCGGAAACGGTGCCTGGCACGTGCCGTCTGGTGCCTGGCACCTCCCGGCACGTGCC
>CAYMSD010000065.1:16717-19534 GCA_964393015.1 uncultured Klebsiella sp. | reverse complement strand
ATGCCGAGCTTGCGGAAGATCCGCTTGCACAGCGTCCCGACCGTGTAGACCGAAAGCCCGAGGCGCTTCGCCGCCTCCGCACGGCTTGCGCCCGAGCGGAGCTCGATGGCGACAGACCGCTCGCGCGCCGACAGCGGCGTGCGCGGGGCGCGCTCCGCCTGCCTCCGCACATCCTGGGGCGTGCGGGTGGTGATCTCGATCGCAGGCTGGGGCAGGACATGCCCGCCAAGCGGAGCGATGCGGATCGAGACGGCGTGGTTGCACCGCGCGAGCTCGAGCCCGCCGTCGGAGCCGCGGCGATCCCTCAGCGCGTTCATGAACTCCTCCACGCGCGCGATGCGCCGCTGCAGCTCGCGGAGATCCTCGGCGGTGAGCGCGACGGGATGGCAGAGACGGAAGTGCCAGTCGGCCGCGGTGAGGCGGTCGAGCGCAAGGGCATCGCGGAAGAGATCGGACTCGAGCGCGCCGTCGATGTGCGTCGTGATGCGCTCGACCGCGGCGCGCTGCTCGGGGTCGCGGCGGTCGAACTCGACGACGATCGCAGAAGCGCACACCCGATAGCCGACGGAGGTCCGCCGCCCCCTGACGCGCAGCATCCGCACGAGCCCCGCTGCGAGGAGCACCTCGAGCGCGCGGTCGATCTCCGCGATCGGACGAGCGGTCGCGTCCGCGATCTCCTTCGCGCTGGAGGCGCGATCGAGCCGACGCATGCACTCCCAGATCGCCATGGCCTCGCGATCGATGATCGCGTCGACGAGCGCGGGGTTGCGGATGTCGAGAGGAGCTGCGGGGGCTTTGGCGATGGGCATGCCGATGAGGTGCGGAGGAGTGGAGGAACCCGGGATCACCCGCGCCGATCCGCGAGCGGCGCGGTCGATCTCGGGCGCGCGATCTTCGCACAGTTCGCGTCGTCGATCAGCGCCTTGCAGGGGCGAGGCGGGAGGTTCGTGGAAAGCCGCGGGCGTGTGCCCCGCTTCGGGCATCCAGACCGTGAAGGAGGACCGCACCGCGGGAATTCGCAGATCCGTCGGTGCGGCGCTTGCGATTCCCGCGGATCGGGCGATGCTTGCCGACGCCCACCGACCACAGGACCGAACCCATGCTCCAGCCCTTCTTCCGCTCCATCCGTCCGCTCGCCGTCCTGATCGCCGTCACGATCCCCTCGCCGGCCGTCGCATCGGGCGGGCCCGCGACGGAGATCGCGCGCGGGCGCTCCGACCTCGCGCAGGGCTCCGCGCGCACGCACGGCAGCGGCGCGATCGTGTTCGCGCCGGGAGACACCGAGAAGACGCTCGGCGGCGCCGACAGCGCGCCGCGTGCAACGATGCGCGAGGTGCGCGCCATGCCATCGGCGACGCGGGCCTTCTCGCCCGACCCGCGTTCGAACGCCGGGCTCCGCGCGCGCGCCCGTGACTTCCGCGCAGCGACCATGATGATGCTCGGCGGGCCCGCGAGCTGGCCCAACTTCGGCGGGAATGCGCAGCGAAACGGCCGCTCTGGCGGCGCTGGCCCCACTGCGCCAGACCTCCTCTGGTCGAACTCGAGCGACTTCTCCATCATCTCGTGGCACCCCGTGATCTCAGACGGGCGCGTCTACGCGATCCGCCAGTCGGGCTTCCCCGGCGCGGCCGCGAACGATGTGCTGCTTGCGCTCGATCTCGAGACGGGCGCGGAACTCTGGCGCACGGTCGTTCCCTACGGCGGCAACTCCGCGACGGAGTGGATCGCCTATGTCGCGGGCGCGAGCGACGGCCGCGTGTTCGCGGCGCGAGGCGGCAGCGGACGCCAGACGCCCGTCTACGCCTTCGACGGCGCGACGGGCGCGCTCGCGTGGGCCTCGACGCATCTCACGCTCGCGGGCCCGCAGGACGGCGTGGTCTTCACGGCCAACGGCGACCTCATCGTCGGCGACGAGCAGCGGCTTGCGCGCCTCCGCGGCTCCGACGGCTCGACCGTGTGGGCGATCAACCGCCAGTGTTCCGTGAGCGGCAACTGCGGCGCTGCGATCGGCCCCGACGGCGTCTTCATCGATGTGCCGTCGCCCGATGCCTCGTTCTCCCAGGCGATCGCAAAGTACGACCTCGAGACCGGCGCGTTCCTCTACCGGACGCCGCCGATGCTCGGCATAACGGTGCAGAACGCGCCGTTCCTCTCGCTCGACGGCTCGACCGTCTACCTCGCGCGCACGCAGAACAACGCGGCCACGGACTTCCTCTTCGCCTTCGCGGACACTGGAAGCGCGCTCGAGCTCCGCTGGCAGCGGCCGATCCGCTGGACGACCTCGCACGAGCACGGCCTCGCAGCGGACGGCTCGATCTACACCTTCCTCCCGAACAACGAGTTCGTGCGCCTCGACCCGAACACGGGCGCTGTCGTCGCGAGCGCGGGCGCGTTGACGCCGCTCGACTTCGCGATCTCGCCGCGCACGGCGGTCGGCACGAACGGAACCGTGTTCGTCTCGAACGGCTGGGCGAACAACCCCGCGCTGCAAGGGCGCGTGTGGGCCTTCAACGCCGACCTCTCGTCGAACCTCTTCACGCTGACGCTCGACCGCCCGAACTCGGGCGGCCCGTCGCTCGGCGCCTTCGACACGCTCGTCGTCGCGGACCGCGTGGGCCTGCGCGCCTACCGCAGCGCCACGCCGCCATGCACGGGCGACCTCGACGGCAACGGCGCCGTCGACGCGGCCGACCTCGCGGCGCTCCTCTCGGCATGGGGCGGCGCGGGGGCCGCCGACCTCGACGGCTCGGGCGCGGTCGATGCCGCCGACCTCGCGGCGCTGCTCTCCGCCTGGGGCGGCTGCAGCTGAGGACGCGT
>CAYMSD010000065.1:3168-16617 GCA_964393015.1 uncultured Klebsiella sp. | reverse complement strand
CCGCCGACCTCGCGGCGCTGCTCTCCGCCTGGGGCGGCTGCAGCTGAGGACGCGTGCGGGGGGACGCGCGGGCGAAATGCCCGCGCGTCCGCTGTCCACAGAGTGGGACACGCCCCCCAATTTCACGCGCAGTCGACGAATTCGTCGGGTTACGCTGACAGAGCAGGCGGTGGCTCTGCGCTACTCCACCTGACAGACATCAGGAACGCAGGTGCATGGAACCCGCTCGCCGCGTCGGCGACGAAGGGGTCGTGGTCGCCTGCTCGGTTGATCCGCGTGGATTCCGGCCGCCTGAACGCACCGAACGGACGAGTCCCTCGTCAGGAGTTCCCACAATGCAATTCCCCCTCACCGCCACTCGCCGCGCTGCACGCGCGGTCTCCCTCGCAGCCCCGCTCTTCCTCGCAGCCGCGACCGCCTCGGCCAGCTTCGACACCTTCAACCTCGGCACGATCGACCAGCAGCAGGGCTGGACCACGCGCGACGGCTTCCAGACCTCCGTCACCGTCGGAAACTGGGACCAGGCCGTCGTGCAGGTCGGCGCGAAGCGCGTGTGGCGCATCTCGAACGCCGTGACGAGCGGCACCTACGCGTCGCAGACCTTCTCGAGCACCTCCGCCGAGGTCGCGGGCGAGACGGGGAGCGCGCTCTGGAACGACCGCGGCACGAACGGCTCCGCCCCCACGGCCCCGCAGTTCGGCGCCTTCGCGACCAACAACCAGTTCTACTCGCGCGTCGACTTCCGCTCGGCGACGGGCGCCGCGCAGAACGGCCTCGCCATCACGCTCTCCGCGTCGGCCAAGCAGTCGTCCGTCCGCATGAGCTGGCTGCAGATCGCGGACACGGGCAGCGGCTTCGACCTCCGCGTCTACAACACCGGCCTGAACGGCACCTTCCCCTCGAGCTCGACCACGATCGCGTCGGGCCTCTCCTACACCGACCTCCACTCGATCGAGACCACCATCGACTTCGTCGACGGGGTGACGAACACGGGCAGCGGCATCCTGAGCAACGATGTGCTCAAGGTCTACCTGAACGGCTCGCTCGTCCACACGGGATCGACCTGGGAGAGCTACTACTACCTCAACGAGCTCACCACCCCGGGCCAGCCGCGCCTCCAGGCCGTCGACTCGATGCTCTTCCGCGTGTCGGGCACCGCCGCGCCGAGCACCCTCGGCAACGGCTTCTACTTCGAGAATGTCGTCGTCGGCAATGTGCCCGCGCCGGGCGTCCTCGCGCTCCTCGGCGCTGCGGGACTCGTCGGCTCGCGCCGCCGCCGCTGAGCGCCACCGCATCCTGCACCACCACATCCAAACCCCCGCGCGTTCACGCGCGCGGGGGTTTGTGCATCTCCGCCCGCGCGGCCCGCGCTGTACGATCGCGGCGGAGACCCCGATGCTCGAAGCCCTGCTCACGCCAGTCGTGTCCGCACAGTTCCTGACGCTCGCGTTCCTCGCGATCCTGTTCCTCCAGTCGGGCGTCGACAAGATCGTCGACTTCAAGGGAAACCTCGCGTGGCTGAAGGGGCACTTCGCGAAGTCGCCGCTTGCGGGGCAGGTCGCGCCCATGCTCGCCGTGATCACGCTGACCGAGACGGCGGCGGGTGCGCTTGCGGCCGTGGGCGCCGTGATGCTTGCGCTCGACGGCTCGAAGGCGCTCGGGCTCCACGCAGCGCAGCTGTGCGCCTTGAACATCGTGATGCTCTTCTTCGGCCAGCGACTTGCCAAGGACTACGCGGGCGCCGCCTCGCTCGTCCCCTACTTCGTCCTGTGCGTGGGCGCTGTCGTGCTGATGTCGCTGTGAGCGACGGCCGCTTGGCCCTCTGGTTCCGCCCCCATCCCTTCCTCCGATGACGACGCCACGCTCCACGGACCCCGGCATCGAGCTGATGCGGCCGGGCCTCCTCGACGCAGTCCGCGACCTCGAGGCCATGGGAATCTGGGAGTGCCTGCGCCGCGCGGGCGAGCCCGTGGCGGCGGCAGAACTCGCGCGCCGGACCTCGCGCGAACTCGGCACCGTGCACGCTGCGCTCGACCTCCTCGGACGCGCCGGGCTCGTGACCACCAAGAAGGCGCGCGGACAGAGGCGCACCGTGGCCTACCTCGCAGCCGTGCGCGAGATCTCGATCGTGGTCGACGCGAGCGACCCAGCGCAGTGCCGCATCGTGAACGAGGTCGCGCAGATCATCAATCGCGAGATGGCGGGCGCGCTCTTCAACGCGCGCCGCGCCATCGGCACGACTGGGCCGAACACCTGGCACTTCCACCACTGCAGCCCGATGGTGCTCGACGAGTCGGACCTCGAGGAACTCAAGCGCCGCATCGCGCGCGTCGAGGAGTTCGTGCGGCTCCTCGGCGACAAGCATGGAGCGGCTGGGCCCGCGAAGGCGCCGCGCTGCAACCACGGCATGGTCATCCGCATCGAGCCGCTCGAAGGCCATGTGCTGCCGCAGCCCCATGTCGAGTTCGTGTCGACCAACACGGTGCGCGAACGCGCCACCGTGCGCGGCGTGTCGCACGAGAAGCTGACCGCGCGAGAGAGGCAGATCGCGCGGGCGCTGCGCGACGGGCAGGCCCGCGCCGAGGTCGCGCGTCGGCTCGGGATCTCGGAACTGACGGTCGGCACGCTGTGCAAGCGGGTCTACCGCAAGCTCGGGATCAGCCGCGCCGCGCAGCTGCACGGGTTCGCGCTCGACTGAATCCGCGACTGAATCCCCGACCGAAGCCCCGACCGAAGGCCCGACCGAAGGCCCGACTGAAGCCCTCGCGGCTTCGCCGTACCCTTCGCGGGGCAGTCGCCGACGGGAACGGATTGAACTTGCGCGGAACTTCTGGCGAGGCCCGCGCCGCGGCGAACACTCCGTGGGACAGCCAGCCCCACGGAGGAAACTCGATGCACCGCACGCCCGCACACCGTCTTCTCGGCCTCGCCCTTTGTGTTGCCGCCGCCACCTCGGCTTCGGAGGCCCGTGCCGATTGGCCGCACCTCGGCGGAAACTCCGCGCGCAACGGCCTGACCTCCGCCATCGGCCCCGCCACGCCCACGCTGCGCTGGTCGGGCGCGTCCGAGTCGCTGATCTCCTGGACGCCGATCGTCGAAGGCAACCGAGTCTTCAATGTCCGCCAGACGGTCGCGCAGAGCCCGTTCGAGGGTCCCGGCGACTCGGTCATCCACGCGTTCGACCTCGCGACGGGCGCGCCGCTCTGGACCTACGACTTCCCATGGGTGCCAGGCAACTGGACGACCTCCATCCACGGCGCGAAGAACGGCCGCGTCTACGCGGGACGCGCTGAGGGCGGGGTCACCTACAACTCGGCGATCCACTGCCTTGACGCGGCGACGGGCAAGCTGCTGTGGGTCTCCGACTGCGACGCCTGCGCTCCAGGGCTCTACGACGGCGTCGTGTTCACGGAGAACGGCGACCTGATCGCCGTGGCCGGCTTCAACATCCGCAGGATCGACGGCGACACGGGCGCCGTCGTGTGGACGGCGCCGTATCAGTTCTCGATCAGCGGGAGCTCGGGGCCCGCGCTCGTCGGCAACTCGATCTATGTCCATGAGCGGGGCCCGAACAACACGATTCGCGTCGGCTGCTTCGACGCCACCACGGGCGCGAAGCGCTATTCGAGCGTGCCGCTTGCCGTGTTCTTCACGCAGACCGAGGTCTTCGCCGGCTCGAACGGCATGGTCTTCTTCCCCGTCGTTCCGCGCATCTCTCCCGAGACCGACCGCCTCTACGCCTACGAAGACACGGGGACGGGGCTCGAATTGCGCTGGTCCGCACCCTGCGCCGCGTTCGGCGGCGAGCACGGCGTCACGGCCGACGGCGGAGTGGTGTTCGTGAACTACGAGGGCTTCCTCGAGATCCGCGACCAGCTGACGGGCAAGCTGCGCGCGACGAGTTCGGTCCCCGTCGCGGCCGTGCCGACCTTCCTCACCTCGCCGCACATCGTCGTCGACGGCGACGGGAAGATCTTCTTCGGAAACGGCGGATTCCCGGGCACCGTCTTCTCGTTCGACCCCGACCTCACGCTGCGCTGGTCCGTCGAGGTGCCGAACCTCAACGCAGGCGGCCCTGTCCTCGCGGGCGATGGCACGCTCCTCATCGCAGGAGTGGGCAACGACTTCCGAGCCTACTACGACCCGGGCTGCGCGGCCGCCGACCTGAATTGCGACGGCGCTGTGAACGCGCAGGATCTCGCAGCGCTCCTCGGCGCATGGGGCGGTTCAGGCGCGGGCGACCTCGACGGCAACGGCACCGTGGGCGCGCCAGATCTCGCGATCCTGCTCTCCGCGTGGGGTTGAGCGCTTCGCCGTGCGCGAGAACCGCGCGCGTCAGAACTGCACCTGGTACCTGAGCCGCGGCGTCGCCAGCTCGCTTGCGAGCGCACGGATGTCCGCGGCTCCCTTCAGCGGTGCCTGCGCGGCGGAGACGCCGGCGAGGCCGCCGAGGAGATCGATCGGCGCCATGATCTGGTAGACCGCTGCGCTGCCCGCGCGCGCGCCCACGCGGCCCTCCGCGGCCGCGATCGCGTCGTCGAGATAGCCGATCGAGTCGACGAGCCCTTCCGCCAAGGCGCGCTCCGCGTCGAAGACCTCGCCCGTGGCGATCGCCTCGACGGCCTCGATGGTGGCGAGCTTCGCCTGCCGCCCGTCGAACACGCGCTTCACGAAGGTCGCGTGCGACACATCGAGGAGCTTCTGGACGACCGCGCGGTCCTTGTCGCTCCACGAGCGGAAGATGTCGTTCGCAGTGGCCTTCTCGGGGCTTCCGCTCGCGACGATCGTGAGCGGGCGGATGCCGACCTTGTCCGCCAGGCCTTCCATGGTGAAGACCTGCGCGATCACGCCGATCGAGCCGGTGACGGTGGTCGGCTCGGCGAAGATCTCGTCCGTGCCTGCCGAGATGTAGTAGCCGCCGCTCGCAGCCATGCCGCCGAAGCTGGCGACCACTGGAATCCCCGCAGCGCGCAGCTTGCCGACCGTGTGCGAGATCTGGTCGCTGGCCGTCACGCCGCCGCCGCCAGAGTCGACGCGGAGCACGACCGCATCGAAGCCTCCGTTGTCGAGCACCGTGCGCGCCGCGGCATCGACGAACGCGGCCATGCGCTCGTCGATGGCGCCCTCGACGGGGATGACTGCGATGCTCGCGCCGCTTCCGCCGCGGACGGGCACGACCTGGAGCGGCGCTGCGCCGCCCATGGCGACGCCGCCTCCGAGTCCGACCACGAGCCCGATGAGGAAGACGAGGCCGATCGCGAGGAGGCCCGTCACAGCGCCGACGGCGCCGCGCCAGAAGCTGCCGTTGATCGTGATCGAGGTTGAGGCGACGCTCGGCGCCGCTGCGAGAGGCTGCTGGAATGGCGAGGGCGGAGGCGGTGGATACATGGGTGCTCCCTGGTGGCGTTCAGGCGATCGTGCATCGATTCGGACGCGCTTGACGCGAGGTGCTTTGCGGTTGCGGGCAGACTATTCGATCGGCGCGAAGTGGTTGACGGGCCCGCAGCCTCCGCCGAGCCGCGGCGCCGTGAGGATCGCAGCGCGCACGAACGCGCGGGCGCCCGACACGGCCGCCTCGAGCGCGTCGCCGCGGGCAAGCCGCGCCGTGATCGCCGCCGCAAGCGTGCAGCCCGTGCCATGGGTGTGGGTCGACTCGATGCGCGTTCCAGGGAACACCGTCACGCGGCCGTCCGCGAAGAGAAGGTCCATGGCGCTCCCGGCGAGGTGCCCGCCCTTCACGAGCACTGCGCGCGCGCCCATGGCGTGGATCGCGCGCGCCGCGCGCTCCATCCCTTCGGCGGCGCCCGCGCCCTCGTCGATCGCACGCCCTGTGAGACGCGCGGCCTCGGGAAGGTTCGGCGTCACGAGCGCGGCGCACGGCAGAAGCCGCGCGACCAGCGCGTCGACGGCGTCGTCCGCGAGGAGCGGAAGGCCGTGCTTGCTGATCATCACGGGGTCGACGACGAGCGGGAAGGCGAACCCGCGCGCCCGCTCCGCCACGGCCTCGATGATGTCGGCGCGGCCAAGGGCGCCCGTCTTCGCTGCGTGGGGCGGAATGTCCGCGACCACTGCGTCGATCTGCGCGCCCACGAACGCGGGCGCCACGAACTCGATTCCCGCCACCGTGCGCGTGTTCTGCACGGTGAGGAGCGTGACCACGCTCTCGCCATAGACGCCGTGCTGGTGGAATGTCTTGAGATCGGCCTGGATCCCTGCGCCGCCCGAGGGATCGGAACCCGCGATGGTGAGTGCGACCGGTGTCATGGAGCCGTGTCCTCGCCCGTGGGCGCGCCGGTTCCTGCGTCGCCGCCGCCACCACCGCCGCCACTCGTCCCGAGGATCTCCGCGAGCATCTCGCCCGCGCGCTCGCGGCGCGCAGACACACCGGAGTGCCACGCGAGGCGGTCGCCGCCGATCGGGCGGAAGGTGGAGACGCGCACGCCCCACATCGGTTCGAATCCAGCGGTGTCCATCGAGTAGCGCGCATCGTAGAGGACCGTGGCGGCCGCGTCGGGCACCCCGCGCGCAAGGACGAATCCATCGGAAAACGCCGCGAATCGCGCGATGCGCGCCGCCTCCCCGCTTCCCGCCTCGGCGTGTTCCGCGAGGTTCGCCGTCGGCTCGGCGACCCTCCCCTCGCGCACGGTCGGAGAAGACCAGAGCGGCAGGCGGATCGCGTCTGCGCGCATCAGGCCCTCCGGCGTCCTGTAGAGCGAGCGCCACAGGATCGCGTTCCCGAGCGTGGGCATCGCGCGGCCATGCTCGATCGTCTCGCCGCGCGCGGCCGCGAGCTCGCGCTGCACCGAGAGCGCGCGCTCGCGCTGGACGAATCCGAGCGCGGCATATGCCGCGACGAAGACGATCGCGGCCGTCGCGAAGGAAGGCCGCTTCAGGAGGCACGCCGCGATCGCCCCGAGGAGAAGCGGCAGCGTGATGAACGGGTCGATGATGCTGAGCGCGTCCCAAGCCGTCCGCTCGCCGATGAACGGCCACCAGAGATGCGTGCCGTAGCTCGTGAACTGGTCGAGGAGTCCGTGCGTCAGGCAGCCGATGGCGCCCGCGGCGAGGAGGAGCCACGGCGCGCTCCGCCAGCGCGGGACGGCGAGAAGCGGCGCGGCCGCGATTGCGCCGAAGACGGGCGCCAGCACGAACGCGTGCGTGAAGTGACGATGGAGTTCGAACGGAAGCGCGGGGTCCGACACGGGCGCGAGGAAGATGTCTGCGTCGGGGATGAGCCCCCCCGCGAGGCCCGCGACGGCCGCGCGGCGCCCGATCCGCGGGCCAAGCACGGCCAGCGCAGCGCAGGCGCCGAGAAACGCGTGTGAGACGGGGTCCATGGGCGGGGACGATAGGCGGTCCACGCAACGCTCACCCACGCCGAACAGGATGCCGCTAGGGAGGCGGCGCCCCCGACCGCTACCATCCGCGCCCATGCAGAAGCAGATCGTCCGCGTCCATGTCTTCCTCGCGTGCTTCTTCCTGCCGATGGCGGTGCTCTACGCCGTGACGGGCGGGCTCTACGGCCTTCGCTACACGGGTGCGCACCGGTCGACCGACACCACGCTCACGCTCGCCGCGCCGCTCCCCACGGACCTCGCGGGGCTGGTGGCGATCGCCGACGCCGAGCTGCGCGCGCAGGGAATCGCCCAGCCGACAGGCGAAGCGCGCGTGCGGAAGAGCGGCACCTCGTTCCATCTCGAGTGGTCAGGCTCGACCCGCGATGTCGAGCTTCACCCGACCGCGGACGCGTCGACGGCGCTCTTCCGCGTGAAGGAGGCCTCGGCCTATCGCCGCTTCGTGCAGCTCCACAAGGCGAAGGGCGGCGACCTCTTCCGCTACTTCGCCGCGGCATGGATGGTCGGGCTTCTCGCGCTCGTCGTGAGCGGCGCCGTGATGGCGTTCACGCGCAAGCCGTCGCGGAACCTCGCGATCGCAAGCACCGCGGCGGGCGTCGTGGTGTTCGCGGTGCTCGCGGTCGTGAGCTGAGCGCGGCGCGCGTTTCATTGCTCGCGGCGGGGTGTCCTCAGCAGCCACCACAGCGCCAGCGCGATTCCGATCGCGCTCAGGAACCACATCGGCGGCAGGTAGGCGTGGCTCTTGTTGATGTTGAGCCCGCGGCAGTAGCCCATCGCGACCACATGCGCGAAGAGGACGCCCATCGTTCCGAGCGAGAGCCACCAGCGCGTCACGGCGTTCCACTGCGGCCGCAGGAGCAGGAACACGCCCGCCGCAGCGAGCCCGCCGAACATGAAGACGAGCTCGCCCTCGAAGCTCATGCGCGCGTCGACGGGCACGGTGCCGTCGGCCGCCTTCGCGAAGAACTCCTTGAAATAGCTCGGCCGCAGGATCGCAAGCGACATGGGGATGTGCCAGATCGCGCCGAACACGCCCGCGCGGAACCAGTCCGCAGGTGCGACCGAAGGCGTCTTGCCGCGGAACTTTCGAAGTTGCGCCCAGAATCCGAACGCGAGGCACAGCGCCGCCGCCATCGACACGCCCTTGTTCACGACGAAGACGGGCAGGTTCTCGAGGTTCTTGGGCGCGAAGACGACATAGCGGATCGCCGAGTAGACGACCGATGCTGCGTAGAGGGCGACGATGGGAAGCATGATGAAGCGGAGCGCGAAGGACGCGCGGCCCTCACGAGGCCGCTGTGCGGGCGCGTTATACGCGCGGCGGCAACGCAGGTGCGCATTTCCAAGGAGCGCTCCCTTGGATTTGCCACTTTCACCTTCGAACCACTTGGTGCACGCCGCGCCTCCGCATAGTGTGGCGGGCTCGAAGCCGCGACACCGCGATCCAGAGGACCAGACCATGCAGAACAGCCCGACCCGCTCCATGCTCTCCCGCGCATCGCTCCGACCGACTCTCGCCAGCACCCTCGCCTCCGCCCTCCTCGTGGCCTCGCCCGCATTCGGCCAGGGCTCCGACACGGCCGCGGACAGGCCCTCGACCCTGACCCGCGTGCGCGAGGGCGGCACACCGTACGACGCACGCCAGTCGCTCCACCCCTACGCCGTCACGCTGCGCGCGCCCGGCGACGGCGGCGTCGCCGATGCGCCGACGACGGGGCTCCTCGACTCTCCGCCCGAGTACGGCCCCACCCGCGGCGTGATGTTCCAGTACGGGAACAGCTGGAACTCCGTCGTGACCGCCTGTGTGGCCGCGCTCACGGGAAGCGCCGCCAACGACGAGATCGCGTATGTCGTCGTGTCGAGCCAGAGCCTCGCCAACTCCGCGACCAGCGCCTTCGTGGCCGCCGGCGCGAACATGAGCAAGGTCGTGTTCCTGATCGCGCCGAGCAACAGCATCTGGCTGCGCGACTACGGCCCGCACTTCCTCTGGCAGGACGGCACGCTCGCCATCCTCGACAGCCACTACTACCCGACGCGTCCGCTCGACAACTTCATCCCGACCAGGGTGGGCGACGACAACCTCGGGATGCCCACCTACGACATCCCGCTCTACTACTCGGGCGGCAACTACCAGACGGGCCCGAACCGATCGGGCTTCGTGACGGCGCTCATCAACCTCGACAACCCGTCGTCGGCGGGGTTCAACGAGGCGTTCATCCGCGAGCTCCACGACTCCTTCAAGGGCGTCGACACGCTGCACATCATGCCGCAGCTTCCGCCCACGGTCGACGGCACGGGCCACATCGACATGTGGATGTACCTCGTCGACGAAGACACGGTCATCATCTCGCAGTTCATCTCGGGCTCGAACGCGACGGCGATCTCCGTGACCAACAACGCGGTCCCCTACATGGAGGCGCTCGGCTTCGAGGTGTTCCGCCCCCAGGCGTGGAACGCGGGCGGCGCGCACTACACCTACGCGAACGCCTTCCGCGTGAACAACCGCATCTTCATCCCCGCCTACGGCACCGCGCTCGTCCCGGGCGGGAACTCCGCCTACAACACGCGCGACGCGGATGCGCTCGCCAAGTGGCAGGCCGCCGCGGGCCCGGGCGTCCAGATCGTGCCGATCCAGTGCTCGAGCATCATCGGCGCGTCGGGCGCGATCCACTGCATCGTGAAGCAGGTGCCGCGATTCGTCGACACGATCCCCGAGGCCCATGTCATCGCGCCTTCGGGCGGCGAGCTCTGGATCACGGGCACCACGCAGACGATCCGGTGGAACGCGACCGACACCGCGAACGCAGCGCTCGGAAGCGTCGACCTCGCCTACAGCCTCGACGGCGGCGCCAACTGGACGCCGATCGCGACCGCGATCCCCGACTCCGGCTCGTACAACTGGCTCGTGCCCGCGGGAAGCGCCGAGCAGGCGCTCGTGCGCGTCGTGGCGCGCGCGGCCGACGGCGACACGGCGGTCGCCTTCAGCAACCCCTATCGCCATCTCCCGGGCGTCGCCCGCGTCTATGACTTCTCCACGGGCGGCGGCGTGAACAAGTTCGGCTTCGGCCGGCAGACCTCGAGCTGGACGAGCGTGAACGGCAACGCGCAGCCCGTGTCGACCGCGCTCACGGCGGCCAACTACGCAGCGCTCGCGACCGCGAACGCGACGGGTGGCACGACCGACGCGAACCGCTACATCTCCGCCACGCTCTCCTCGGGCTTCGAGTCGACGCATGTCTTCCGCTTCATTCTCGAGGAGTCGGCCGCCGAGATCGACGAGCTCGAGGTCGTGTGGGAGGGCTTCGCGGACAACTGCACGCAGGTCGAGCTCTATGTCTGGAACAACGCCGCCAGCCAGTGGGGCGACGCGCTCGGCCGCACGGGCCAGAACCGCTTCCTCGACAGCTGGGCGGGAACGCGCGACGGCCGCCTCGTCGGCCGCCTGAATGCGAACCTCGCCGACTTCGTCGCGGCGGACGGCTCTGTCCGCTTCCTCGTCTACGGCGAGCGCCCGAACGACCGCACCTTCCACGACTACATGGCGGTGACGGTGAAGACGGCCTCGACCTGCACGCTCGACCTCGACGGCAGCGGCGGCGTCGATGGCGGCGACCTCGCGCTCGTCCTCGGCTCGTGGGGCCCGTGCGCGGGCTGCGCCGCCGATGTCGACGGAAGCGGCACGGTCGACGGCGGCGACCTCGCGCTGCTCCTCGGCTCGTGGGGCGGTTGCCCGTGATGGGCCTTGGGGCGGCTGGCCCTGACGGGCCTTGGAGCGGCTGCCCGTGACGCGCTGAGAGCTCAGCCCTTCCGCGCGTTCGGCGACCGTTCGCCGCCCGCAAGCGGAATCTCGTCGATGTGCTCGTCCGGGTCCTGCTCACGCAGGGCCGCGCGCGCGAGCATGTGCGAGCTCACGGGCAGCGTGGCGAAGAGGAAGACGAGGATCACGACGAGGCGCACCCACCAGCCCGTGTCGACCTCGGCGGCCATCGCGCCGAGCGTGATGAGCGCCGCAGCGAGCGTGCCCGCCTTCGTGGCCGCGTGCTGGCGCGCAAGCGCGTCTGGAAGCGCCAAGACGCCCCACGCGGCAATGAGAAGCGCGACGGCGCCGAGGCCAAGAAACGCGAGCGAAGCGACTTCGAGAAACGCTGGGCTCATCGTCGTGTCACCTTCCCAATGGATCCCTCGGATGCGTCGTCCCTCGCCTGCTGCCTTCGCAGCGCGGCGCGGTCGATGAGCCGCGCCCAGCCGATCGTGCCGACGAAGCCGAGGAGCGCAAGGCCGATCGCGACATCGAGGTAGACCGTGCGCCCTGTTCCGAGTGCTGCCGCGATCGAAAGCGCGACCGCGGCCGTGAGGAAGAGGTCGAGCGCCAGCACGCGGTCGGCGGAGGTCGGCCCCTTCACGATGCGAACGGTGCCGAGCGCAGCAACGACGAGCGCGCCGATGGTGAGGATGACGACGCCCGCTGCGATCATCGCCCCTCCGTGCCGAAGAGGCGCACAATCGAAGGCTCGAAGTCGGAGCGGATTCCCGCCACCGCCTCCTCGGCGCCCGCGACATCGAGGAGGTGGAGCAGCATCTCGCCGCGCTCCATGTCGATGTCGACGGTGGTCGTTCCAGGGGTCAGCGAGATCAGGCAGCCGAGAAGCGTTGCACCATTCTCCGTCATCGGCGCGAAGCGCATGCGCACGAGCCCCGCCTGCGGGCGACGGCCCGTCACGCCCGTGACCACGATGATGCGGATCGTCTGCAGGCCAGAGATGACGACCGCCTTGAGGAAGATCAGGAGAAGCACGGTCGCTGTGATCGCCTTCGTCATCGGGCGCCTCCGATCTCTGCGGCCGCTGCGAGGCAATAGGCGGCGAGCGTGTCGGGGAAGAGGCCGATCAACACGGTGATGAGCGCAAGCCCGACCGTCACGCACCACGCGGGCAGCAGCCCACGCGCCTCGAGCGGGCGCGATGGCTCTGGATGCGGCTTCCAGAAGGCCTCCATCCAGATCTTCATCATCGAGTAGAGCGTGAGGAAGCTGACGAGAAGCGCGACCACGGTCCACGCCACATGCCCGAGGGCCAGCGTCTCGCGCAGCACGATCAGCTTCGCCCAGAAGCCCGAGAGCGGCGGAATCCCGACGAGCGAGAGCGCGGGGATCGCGAAGACGAGCGCAAGCGCGGGGCGCGCGTTCGCAAGTCCGCCGATCTTCCGCAGGTCGTAGCTTCCCGTCATGCGCCAGATGATCGCGGCGATGAAGAAGAGGTTCGCCTTCACGATGATGTGGTGCGCCGTGTAGAAGAGCGTGCCGCCGTTTCCCGCGTCGGTGCCGAGCGCGATTCCGAGCAGCATGTAGCCGATCTGGCTGATGATGTGGAACCCGAGGATGCGCCGCATGTCCCAGTGGTACGCGGCGCCGAGGACGCCCGTGAGCATCGTGGCGGCCGCGATCCAGCCGAGCGCCTCGAGCGCGAGGTCGAGCGCCGCCTCGGGCGCGGGCGCGAAGACATCGCCGAAGACGCGCAGGAGCGCGTAGACGCCGACCTTGGTGAGGAGGCCCGCAACGAGCGCGAGAACGGGGCCAGGCAGCGTGTGGTAGGCGGCGGGCAGCCACGCGAAGAGCGGGAACGCGCCCGCCTTCACGAGGAAGGCGACGCCGAGCGATGCGAGGAGGAGGAGCGCCATCCCCGGCGAGAGGAACGCAGCCGCCTCGGAGAGAGCGGAGAAATTGAGCTGTCCCGTGACGGCGTAGACGGCGCCCACAGCAACGACAAGCAACAGCGTGCCCGCGACATTCAGGACGAAGTACTTGAAGGTCGCCTCGAGCTGGTCGAGCCGCCCGCCCGCGGCGAAGAGCCCGAGGACGCCGATGAGCATGACCTCGAACCACACATACATGTTGAAGAGGTCGGCCGTGACGAATGCGCCGCCGACGCCGATGAGCATGCCGTGCAGGAGCGGCAGGACGAAGGGCGAGCGCGGCGTGCTGCGAGACTTCGTCGCGGGGCTCGTCGCGGGGCCCGTCGCGGCGTTCGCCTCGGGGCTCGTCTCGGGGCTCGTCTCGGGGCTCGTCTCGGGGTCCCCGATCTGGAAGACAAGCGCG
>CAYMSD010000065.1:0-3068 GCA_964393015.1 uncultured Klebsiella sp. | reverse complement strand
CTCGGGGCTCGTCTCGGGGCTCGTCTCGGGGTCCCCGATCTGGAAGACAAGCGCGGCAAGCCCCATGAGCGCCGTCAGGAGCACCATGATCGCGCCGAGGCGGTCGACCTTGAACTCGATTCCGAAGGGCGCTTCCCAGCCGCCGAAGCTGACGGCCATCGGGCGCCCTTGAATCGCGAACTGGACGAGCACCACCGCGCAGGCGAGGAGCGCGAGGATGCCCGCGAAGCTGATCGCGCGCTGGAGCGCCGGGCGGCGATAGGCGAAGGTCGCGAGCACCGCTGTGAGGAGCGGCACTGCGATCGGGCTGGTGACCAGCATGCTGACGGGGATGGTCACGGCCGGCCTCCCGCGTGCGTTCGCGCACCGTCATGCCCGTGCGCGGCGTCGACGGCGCCGACGGCATCGTCCGGGTGATGCGGGTCGCATCCCTCGGGCGACGCAGGCGGCTCGACCGCGTGGGTCGGCACGGGCTCCGCGAAGCGCAGGTCCTCGGCGCTGTCCGTGTCTGCGTCGCGCACCACGCGCACGACAAGGATGAACGCGAAGCAGATGAGCGCGAAGCCGATCACGATCGCCGTCAGTACCAGCGCCTGCGGCAGCGGGTTCGACGCCGTCGCGGGAAGCACCGTCTCCCCCGCCGCGATGACGGCGGGTTCCGCGGAAGAGACGCGACCCGAGGCGAACAGCATGAGCACGATGCCGCTCGAGATGAGCGCAAGCCCGACCACCACGCGGAAGAGGTCGCGCGACATCGCGAGCCTCGCGCCGACGAGGAGCGTCGTCCAGATGGCGAGCGCGATCACCCACATCATGGGCGCCCACCCTTTCGCGCGCCGGCCGCACGCGCATCCGCATCGTCACCCATCGCGTCGAGGTTCCCCTCGTCCACATCGTCGTCGATCGCCAGGAGCCCAAGGCCGAAGCCCGACACAGCGCCCCACACGCAGAGGTAGACGCCCGCGTCGAAGAGCATGACGGTCGAGAGCCAGAGGTCGGTGAAGCCGAGCGGCAGCGTGAACGACTGGTGCGTGAGATAGCTGTCGCCCGCGAACCACGCGGGAACGCCTGAGACAAGCGACGCGAACACGCCAGCAGCCGCAAGCAGCACGGGGTCGCGGAAAGGCAGCTTGTGCCGCGCGCTCGCGGGCCCGCGCGCGGCGCCCCAGAGGACGGTCGCAGCGACTGCGACGAGCCCGCCGATGAAGCCGCCGCCCGGCTCGTTGTGGCCGCGGAACAGGATCCACACCGACGCGGCAAGGATGAGCCAGTAGAGCGGCGCCACCACAGTCTCGAGCACGACCACGCGCGCGTTCATGCGTCGCTTCATGACCCGCGCCCCTTTCCGTCGTTGCCGCCGCGCGCAAGGCGCAGCGCAAGCAGAACGGGCGCAGCCGCCAGGAACGAGAGCATGACCACGGTGCTCTCGCCGAGCGTGTCGAGCGCGCGGAAGTCGACGAGGATGACATTCACGACATTGCGGCCGTTCGCGTCGGGCACGCTCCGCTCGGAGAAGTAGGCCGAGAGGCTTGGGTCGATCGGGTCCGCGCCCGTCACCAGGTAGACGAGCGTGACGGCGGACGCGAACGCAAGCGACGCAAGCAGCGCGCCCGGGCGGTTGCGCGGGTCGCGGATGCTCGTCGCGCGGCCGAGGCGCTTCAGCTTCAGGAGGACGGACGCCGCGACGACGACGAACACCGTCTCGACCGTGAACTGCGTGAAGGCGACGTCGGGCGCTCCGGCGAACAGGAAGAAGAGCGCGCTGCCGAAGCCGACGATTCCCGCGCAGAGGATCATGGCGAGCCGCTGCTCGAAGACGCCCGCGAGCAGCGCGCCGAGCGCGATGAGGAGGCACGCGCCCGTGATTCCCACGGACGGCGTCGTCCACTCGGGGAGCGACAGCCCGCCACCCGCGAATGCGCCTCCGCCGACGACCCCCCCGCCCACCAGGATCGCGCCGGCGAGGAACGCAGCGGCCGCGAGCAGAAGCACCACGCTGTAGTTCGGCAACCGGCCGTGCTGGAGCCCGCGCGTGAGGAACGCAGCGGCGCGCGGGATCGCCTTCAGGATGCGTGTGTAGTGCGCAGCGGATCCGAGCCAGTCGAAGCGCCCCGCGACGCGGTCGAACGCACGGTGAAGCGGATCCCAGAACGCATAGACGAGCGCGCCGATCAGAAGCGTGGTCGCGAGGGTTCCCACCATCGACACGAGGTCGAACGCCGGCTCGAGCGCGTGGTCGAGCGCGTGGTCGAAGGCACGGTCGATCGCACCTGCGGTTCCGACCGCGCCTCCGGGGCGCATCGCTTCAGCTGCGGCAAGAACAAGCGGCCTCGAGAGCGACGGCACCGCGCCCAGCACCACGCCCGCGAGCGCCAGGACAAGCGGCGGCAGCACGAGCGCGAGCGGCGCCTCGTGCGCCTTCGGCAGCTCCTTCATGCCGCGATGGCTCCAGAAGATGCGCACCGCCGCGACGCCTGCGACGGCGACCGCGATCGCGCCGAACACGCCGTAACCGAGTTGAACAAGCGGCAGCAGCTGTTCCGCCGCCTTCGCACTGTGGATCGCATCCTTCGCGACGAATCCGAAGGTGAGCGGAATGCCCGCCATCGAGAGGCCCGCGAGGAGCGCGGCGGTCGCCGTCCACGGCATGGCGCGGCGGAGGTTGCCGAGCCTGTCGATGATGCGCGTGCCCGCCTCGTGGTCGACGTTGCCCGCGACGAAGAAGAGCGGCGCCTTGTAGAGGGCATGCGCGAGAAGAAGCGCGGCGACGGCGGCCGTGGCGCCGGCACCAGGCAGCCCGACGAGGAGAACGAGCGTGCCGAGCGTCGCCACGGTCGACCAGGCGAGGATGCGCTTCAGGTCGCGCTCACGGAGCGCGAGCACCATGGCCCAGCCCGCCGTGAGCGCGCCGACCGCCTGCAGCGTCCACTGCCACCATGGCCACGCGCCGAACGCTGGGTCGAGCCGCGCCACGAGGTAGACGCCGAGCTTCACCATCGTCGCGGAGTGGAGGTACGCCGACACGGGCGTCGGCGCCGCCATCGCGTTCGGGAGCCAGAAGTGGAACG
>CAYMSD010000064.1:1394-19575 GCA_964393015.1 uncultured Klebsiella sp. | reverse complement strand
ACCGCCGAGGCGATCGCGGCGAAGACCTCGGGCATGGCCCGCGGCGAGCTGCCGATCGGCACCTCGCACCTGACCGCCTTCGTCGACGTGCAGGCGAAGTGCCTCTTCTGGTGCGTCGTCGCATGGGAGGACGACTTCAGCGGCACGGTCGTCGACTACGGGACGGAGCCCGACCAGAAGATCCCCGCGGGCACCGCGTGGACGCTTCGCGACGTGAAGCGCACGCTCGCGGCGGCGAGCCCGCGCGCCGGGCTTGAGGGATCGATCTATGCCGGGCTCGAGCGCGCCGTCGAGCACCTCGTCGGCCGCGAGTGGCGTCGCGACGACGGAGCGATGGTGCGCGTGTCGCGGGTCCTGGTCGACGCGAACTGGGGCTCGTCGACGGATGTCGTCTACCAGTTCTGCCGCGAGACGAAGCACGCGGGCACGGTGATGCCGTCGCACGGCCGGTACGTCGGCGCGTCGAGCGTGCCGTTCAGCGACTACAAGCGCCGCCGCGGCGAGCGCGTGGGCCTCAACTGGCGCATCCCGACGGTGACGGGCAAGCGCGCCGTGCGGCACGTGACCTTCGACACGAACTTCTGGAAGAGCTTCGTGCACGCACGCCTCGCCGTGCCGCAGGGCGACCCCGGGGCGCTCTCGCTCTTCGGGCGGGACCCGCGCGTGCACGAGGTCTTCGCGTCGCACCTGACGAGCGAGTACCGCGTGAAGACCGAGGGCCGCGGCCGCGTGGTCGACGAGTGGAAGCTGCGCCTTGCCGGTGCGGACAACCACTGGCTCGACTGCCTGGTCGGCTGCGCGGTGGCGGCGAGCATGGAGGGCTCGGTGCTCTTCGGCACGGACGCCAAGGTCGTGGCGAGGCCGAAGGTGCGGCTGTCTGCGATCCGCAAGGGAGGCCGGTGATGCCGCGCGAGAAGCGCACGGGGCTCGAGAAGGACGGCGCGAAGCTCGGGCTCTCCTGCCGGGGCTGCGGGTGCCAGCACCTCAAGGTCATCTACCTGCGGCGGCTCCCGAAGGGGCAGGTGCTGAGGCGGCGGGAGTGCAGGCACTGCGGGCGGCGCACCTCGACGCGGGAGTCGGAGTCCTGACCCCTGGAATCTTCACGAAAAAGGGCGGCGTTTCCAGGATCGCGCCGGGCGGGGCCTACGTTGGCCGTCGGCGATCGCGGCAGCGTGCCGCGGCGCCCACGCACCCACGCAGGGGACCCTCACATGAACATGCAGGAAACGATCGCCAGCTCCAACGACGCGCTCTCCCACATCATCCGGCTGGGCCGCAGCCGGGCGCGCTGGCGCATGCTCGCGGTGGCGCTGATGGCGATGCTCGCGGGCATCGCCGTCGCTTCGTTCGATTGATCGAACGATTTCGGCGGCCTTCGCCCGAATCTCCCGGATCAGCCCTGCGCCGTGTCGGCACGGGGTGGATGGAGTCGCTTTCAGCCGACCTGCCCGAGACGCCCTTCGCGGCCAAGCTCGCCCTCGAGCTCAGGCTGTGCCCCGGCATGGACCGGGAGGACGCCATGCAGGAGGCCTGGCTCGCCGCGCTCGAGGGACGCAACCCGGCGCGTGCGGTGAACACGTTCGCGCAGCGCGAGCGTCGCCACCGCAGGCGGGAGCCCGCGATCGCGTGCGAGGCCATGCGGTCCTTCCGCCTCTCGGCGATCCGCGCCGAGCGGGCCGCCCGCAGGCGAAACGCCCGGCGCGACGCCCTCATGGCATCCCTGTCGGCACGGGTGGGAACCCATGCCTGACGAGACGCCCTCCATCGCCGACGCGATCCGCGACAACGCCGCGGGCCTGAAGAAGGCCTCGAACGACGCGGGCAGCGTCGAGCAGCACACGATCGCCGACCAGATCGCGGCCGACCGCTACCTCGCCTCGAAGCAGGCGATGTCGCGGCGCAACCGCGGCCTGCGGATCTCCCGCATCGTGCCGCCGGGCACGGGGGGCACGGCCTGATGGGCTGGCTCGACGCCATCCTCGGCCGCAAGGGATCCTCCGCGCCGCGTCCGGTTTCGATCCGCGCCCGCTACGACGCCGCGCAGACGACCGACGCCAACCGCAAGCACTGGGCGAACGCCGACGGGCTTTCCGCCGACGCCGCCGCCTCGCCCGAGATCCGCCGCATCCTCCGCAACCGCACGCGCTACGAGGCGGCCAACAACAGCTACGCCGCGGGCATCGTCTCGACGCTCGCGAACGACGTCGTCGGCACCGGCCCGCGGCTGCAGGTGCTCACCGACGACCCCGAGGCGAACAACGCCATCGAGCAGGCCTTCGGCGCGTGGGCGCTCGCGGTCAACCTGGCCGACCGGCTGCGCACGATGCGCATGGCGCGCGCCCACTCGGGCGAGTGCTTCGCGAAGCTCGTGTCGAACCCCGCGCTCCCCGGGCCGGTGAAGCTCGACCTCGCCCTCGTCGAGGCCGACCGCGTCGCGAGCCCGCACTGGGGCGCGCTGACGCCGACGGAGGTCGACGGCATCGTCTACGACCCATACGGCAATCCCGTGGCCTACCGCGTGATGCTGGAGCACCCGGGCGACCGGAGCGGGAACGCATCCCACGAGACCCTGCCTGCCGCGAAGGTCCTGCACTACTACCTGGGCACGCGGCCCGAGCAGAGCCGTGGGATCCCCGACCTCGTCCCGGCGCTGCCGCTCTTCGCGCAGCTGAGGCGCTACACGATCGCCGTGCTCTCGGCCGCGGAGACCGCGGCGAACTTCGCGGGCACGGTCGAGACCGACGCACCGGCCAACGGCGAGGCCGACCCGGTCGAGCCCATGGACACGATCGAGCTCGAGGCGAACTCGCTGCTGACGCTTCCCGCGGGATGGAAGATGTCGCAGGTCAAGCCCGAGCAGCCCGCGACGACCTACGGCGAGTTCAAGCGCGAGATCCTGAACGAGATCGCCCGCTGCCTGAACATGCCCTTCAACGTCGCCGCCGGGAACAGCTCTGGCTACAACTACGCCAGCGGTCGGCTCGACCACCAGACCTACTACCGGGCGATCCGGATCGACCAGGCCCACATGGCCCGGACGGTGCTCGACCGCGTGCTCGCGGAGTGGTTCGACGAGGCGAAGCTCATCGAGTCGCTCGTCCCCCCGCGCGTGCGCGTGCTCGAGTCGCTGCCGCACCAGTGGTTCTGGGATGGCACGGAGCACGTCGACCCGGCGAAGGAGGCCACCGCGCAGGCGACGCGGCTCTCCAACAACACCACGACGCTCGCGTGCGAGTTCGCCAAGCAGGGCAAGGACTGGGAGGCGGAGCTGAGGCAGCGCGCCCGGGAGCTCGAGCTGATGCGCGAGCTCGGGATCGCGGCGGCCCCGTCGGCACCGGGTGCGGGACCTGCGTCCAACGACATGGCCGACCAGCCCGCGGAGGAGAACGATGACGAACCCGATGCATGACAGGGCCGCCGAGCTTGCGCTGTGCGCGCCGGTGGAGATGCTGCAGGCGGAGGCCGTGCCCGAGGGCGGCGCCCCGGCGCTGCGCCGCTTCGCGATGAACGCCTACACGGGCGGCGCGATGACGCTGCGCGGCTGGCGGCACCCGACGGTGATCGACCTCGCCGGGATCTCGTGGAGCGCGAAGGCGCGCCCGATCCTGAAGGACCACAACCCGTCGCTGATCGTGGGCCACACCGAGGGCGTGTCGGTCGTCGACGGGGTGCTGCGGGTGTCCGGCGTCGTGAGCGGCGCGGGTCCCGTGGCGCGAGAGATCGTGGAGGCGGGCATGAACGGCTTCCCGTGGCAGGCGTCCGTGGGCGCCTACGCGTCGGAGACCGAGCAGGTCCCCAAGGGAAGGCAGGCGATCGCCAACGGCCGGACGTTCGACGGCCCGGTGTCGATCGTGCGCCGGTCGGTACTGGGTGAGGTGAGCTTCGTCGCGCTCGGCGCCGACGACGGCACGGAAGCACGCATCGCGGCCGAGGCCGCAGGAAACGAAGAGGAACACACGATGTCCGAAGCAGAGAACGTCGCACAGGCCGCGGCCCCCGCCGCCGAGATCCCCTCGATCGCCGCGCAGATGCGCGCCGAGGCCGCAGCCGAGAGCGCCCGCATCGGCTCCATCCGCAAGGCATGCGCCGGGCAGCACGCCGAGATCGAGTCGCAGGCGATCGCCGAGGGCTGGGACGCCACGCGCGCCGAGCTCGAGGTGCTGCGCGCCTCTCGCCCGGCCGTCGGCGCCCCCGCCGCGCACGTGCGCACGGCCGACGCAACGCCCGAGGTGGTCGAGGCCGCCCTCTGCAAGGCGGGCGGGCTTCCCGGGCTCGAGCGCCACTACGACGCGCGCACGCTCGAGGCGGCCGACCGCCGCTGGAAGCACGGGCTCGGGCTCCAGGAGGCGCTCCTCGAGGCGGCGTGGGCCGGTGGCCACGTGGGCCGCTCGGTGAAGGGCGACACGCGGGGCGTGCTGCAGGCGGCGTTCTCGAACTTCAGCCTGCCCGGCATCTTCTCCAGCGTGGCGAACAAGTTCCTCCTCTCGGGCTTCACCGCCGTCGAGGGCGCATGGCGCTCGATCGCCGCGACGCGCTCGGTGAGCGACTTCCGGCAGGTGACGAGCTACCGCATGAACGGCGCCTTCGTCTACGACGAGGTCGGCCCGGCGGGCGAGCTCAAGCACGGCGACACGGGCGAGGAGAGCTTCACCAACCAGGTGAAGACCTACGGCAAGATGTTCAGCCTCACCCGGCAGGACATCATCAACGACGACCTCGGCGCGCTCTCGGCGGTGCCCTCGCGCATCGGCCGCGGCGCGGCGCTGAAGCTGAACCAGGTCTTCTGGGCCGCCTTCCTCGCCAACGGCTCCTTCTTCACCTCGGCGCGGAAGAACTACGCCTCGGGCGCGTCGACGGCCTTCGGCATCGACTCGCTCACCGCGGCCGAGCAGCTCTTCCTCGACCAGGTCGACACCGACGGCCAGCCGATGGCGCTGTCGCCGCAGGTGCTCCTCGTGCCCACGGCGCTCAACGCGAAGGCGGCGCTCCTGATGGCGTCGACGGAGCTGCGCGACACGGCCGCGAGCACCAAGTACCCCACGCTCAACCCGCACGCCGGGAAGTTCCGCGTCGTCTACTCGGCGTACCTGTCGAGCGCGGCGCTCGCGGGCAACAGCTCGGCGGCGTGGTACCTGCTCGCCAACCCCTCGGACATGCCGGTGATCGAGGTCGCGTTCCTCAACGGGCGCGAGCAGCCGACGGTCGAGAGCGCGGAGGCCGACTTCAACGTCCTCGGCGTCCAGATGCGCGGCTACTTCGACTTCGGCGTGGCGCTCCAGGACTGGCGCGGCGGCGTGAAGATGGCCGGGGCGTGACGCATGGCCTCTGGCCAGCCGGTCGTCGGCGATGAGTGGAACCAGGCAACCCTGAAGGAGACCAGACAGATGGCGACTTTCGTGCATGACGGCAAGTACGTGGACCACACGCCCGCATCGGCGGTCAGCGCCGGGCAGGTGGTGGTCCAGGCGGACCTCGTGGGCGTGGCGGTGCGGGACATCCCGGCCAACACGCTCGGCGCGCTCGCGACCGAGGGCGTGTTCAGCTTCCCCAAGGCGACGGGGGCCAGCACCGCGATCGCGGTCGGCGCCACCGTCTACTGGGCGAGCGGCACGTCGACGGCGACCGCGACGGCCACGGGCAACAAGCTCATCGGCAAGGTCGTGAAGGCCGCCGCCGACGCCGACGCGACGGTGCTCGTGAAGCTCTTCCAGTGAGGCGCGCATGCCCGACCTCATGGCGAGGGCCGCCGCCTTCGTGGCCGACAAGCTCGCGGCGCACGCCTCGCGGCGCGTGACGTACGTGCGCGGCCAGGAGGCCGCCGAGCTCGACGCCACGGTCGGGCGGTCGTCCTTCGACCTCGACGACGGTCACGGCATCGTCCGCTTCCACGTGCGCGACTACGTCGTGCGCCGGGCGGACCTCGTGCTGTCGGGGATCCCCGCCGTCCCGCGGCGCGGCGACGTGGTCGAGGAGCGCATGCCCGACGGCACCTGCGAGCGGCACGAGGTGGTCAACCTCGCGGGCGCGCCCGAGTGGCGGCCGTGCGACTCATCCGGCGTCCTGATCCGCATCCACACCAAGAGGCTCGAGGCGACGTGACGAGCGACGGAAGCAACCCACGCACCTTCGGCAACGTCCTCGGCATGCTGCAGCTGGCGGCGATCCTGCTGCAGTTCGCGGGGCTCATCTGGCTCGGCGGGCGCTGGTCCGCGGAGATGAACGCCACGGCCGAGCGCGTGCGCGAGCTGCAGGGCATCGTCGGCGACCTCGCCAAGAGCCAGGCGCAGGGCGCGATCATCGACGCCACGCAGGGCGCGCGCCTGGAGACCCTCGCCAAGCGGCTCGACGAGGTGGTCGCCCGGCTCGACCGGCCCGAGGCGCGGAGGGTCCAGTGAACGAGGGCATCGCCGCCGTCGCCGACGCGATCGCCGCCGACCTCGCGGCGCTCGACCTGGGGCAGCCAGCCACGGTGTCGAGGGCGTTCTTCCCCTACCGCGACCGGGAGGACCTCGGCGCGCTCGTGGTGACGGTGATGCCGCGCGGGCAGGAGCGGACGGTGGCGGCCCGGGGCGGGCTGTCGCAGGTGGACCACCTGATCGACGTCGGCATCCAGCGCCGGATCGACGGCACGGACGAGGCGTCGCTCGCGGCGACCGTCGGCGTGGTCGAGCAGGTCGCGGGCTGGCTCGCCGGGAGGCGTCCGTCGGCGACGCCGGACTGGACGTGCGTGGAGGCGCGGGCGGACCCGCTCGTCGCCGAGGACCACGCGCTCAACCTGAGGATCTTCACGGGAGTCGTCCAGGCGCGGCTGCGCAGCCACGCCTGACGGGCGCTCCCTGTCGGTACTGGAGAAGGGACACCAACCATGGCCTACAAGCTCGGAATGGACGCGGTCATCAAGTACGGCGCGGCCGGGAGCACCGCCTCGACGGCGCTCACCAACGTGCGCAACGTCACGCTCAACCTCGAGAAGGGAGAGGCGGACGTCACCACGCGCGCCAACAACGGCTGGAAGGCCACCGTGGGCACGCTGAAGGACGCCTCGATCGAGTTCGAGATGGTCTGGGACACCGCCGACGCGGGGTTCACGGCGCTGAAGAACTCCTTCTTCGGCAACACCGCCATCGCGCTCCTCGTCCTCGACGCCGCCACCGGCGGCCAGGGCCTCGACGCGGACTTCATGGTCACCAACTTCAGCCGCGAGGAGCCCCTCGACTCGGCGATCACCGTGAAGGTGACGGCCAAGCCGACGCTCTCGACGCGCGCGCCGAGCTGGCACACCGCCTCGGGCGGGGGGAGCTGACCCATGCAGACCTTCCGCGACAACGCGGGCCGGACATGGGCCGTGTCGGTCGACGTGGCGGCGATCAAGCGCGTGCGCGCGCTCGCCGGGTTCGACCTGCTCTCGGTCATGGACGGCAAGGCGGTCGACCGGCTCATCGCCGATCCCGTGCTCCTCTGCGACGTGCTCTGCGCCCTGTGCAGGCCGGAGGCCGAGCGGCTCGGGGTCACCGACGAGGACTTCGGCCGCGCGATGGCGGGCGACGCCATCGACCACGCGACGCAGGCGCTCCTGGAGGAACTCGTCTCTTTCTGCCCGAACCCGCGCGACAGGAAGAGGCTCCGGAAGTTCGTCACCACCATGTGGACCACGATGGAGAAGGCGCGGGACGTCCTGGAGCGGAAGCTGGACGAACGTCTGGAGGACGCGTCGAGGCAGGCGCTGACCGCGCTTGGAGGCTCGTCTGGCAGCTCGCCGGTGTCGTAGGCGTGGACCCGCATCCCCTGACGCTGCGCGAGCTCGTCGCGATGGCGGAGGGACGGACGAGGGAGTCGTGGAACCACACGTCCGTGGTGCTGGCGCTCCTGGCCAACGTGCACCGCGACCCGAGGAGGAGGTCGGACCCGTTCATGCCCGCCGAGTTCCATCCATACGAGCGCCCGCGCGCTGCGGAGCCGCTGAAGGCCGACATCACGCTGCTTCGCGACGTCTTCGTCCCGAGGCCGGGCGGTGGAGGGCGCGCATGAGGCTCGCCCTCGCCATGGCCATCATCCTCGTCGCCGCCGGGTGCAGCGCGTCCGGGCGCATCGCCGAGAACGCCAACGAGGTGCGCAGGCTCGCCGAGTCGAGCCGCGGCCGCTTCGACGCCATCGGCACCGAGGCGCGCGCGGGCGCGCCCGACGTCGACGCCATCGCACGCGAGGCCGAGGGCGGCAGCGCAGAGCAGCAGGCGATCGTCCGCGCCACCGCGGGCATCGTCGAGGCGCTTCCCGGCGTCTCCGACGTGACGCCCTGGTGGGCCACGCTGCTTGCGCGCACGATGGCCGCGCTCGCGGTCGTCGGCGTCGCCGTCATCCTCTGGACGACCGGGCTCGGCGCGCTCGTCAAGCGGGCGCTGTGGGGCTTCGGGCTGCTGCTTCCGCGGAGCGCCGTCTCCGACGCCGACCTCGCACGGTCGATGCTCGACCCGTCGCGGCCCGAGAGCGCACGCGAGTACGTCGCGGCACGGCGCGCGTCGGACCCCGCCTTCGAGGCCGCGTGGAGGAAGGGCAAGTGAGCGCCGAGCGCCACAACATCGTCATCGAGCAGGGCACGACCTTCGGCCTCGAGGTGGCCTACGAGCAGCCCGAGGGCTCCCCCGTCGACATCACCGGCTGGAGCGCGCGCATGCAGGTGCGCCAGAGCCACGCGAGCACGTCTGCCGTCCTCGACCTGACGAGCCTCGCCGGGTCGATCTCGGTGAACGGCCCGCAGGGCACGGTCACCGTGAACGTGGGCGCGACGCAGTCGGCGGCGCTGCCCGCGCCGTTCCTCGGGGTCTACGACCTCGAGATCGCATCGCCCGGGGGCACGGTCATCCGGCTCGTGGAGGGAAGCTGCCGCATCACGCCGGAGGTGACGCGATGAGCTGCTGCCGCGTGGTGGTGCGCGAGTCCCCGAGGCGCGTGACCGTCCGCCAGGACGTCCGCGCCGTGCGCGTCGCGTCGCCCGGTCCGCAGGGACCGCAGGGGCCGCCCGGCGACACCTTCACCGGCGCCTACGCAGAGAGCGTCAACGGCCGGTCGGGGCAGGTCACACTCGGAGTCTCCGACGTGCGCAACGTCACCGCGGCCAGGCTCCTCGGTCGGCGCTCGGGATCCGCCGGGAACGCCGAGGAGATCACCCTCGGCACCGGGCTCAAGATGTCCTCGACCGGGCAGCTGACGACGAACCTCCTGCAGGTGGCCTCGGCCGACGTGCAGGTCATCGCCGGGACCGGGCTCGTGGGCGGGGGCGACCTCACGGCCGACCGATCGCTCGCGGTCGACTTCGCGCCAGCGGGCCTGTCGGTACCAGCGAAGGCCGTGCGCGCGGACGACCCGCGGCTCGGCGACGCCCGCACCCCCGTGGCCCACGCCCACGCCATGACCGACGTCACCGACATCAGCCTCTCGTCGCCCGCACCCGGCGACGTCCTCGCCTACGACGGGTCCAGCCAGCGCTGGACCAACTCCGCCGTGAGCGACGGCGGCAACTTCTGACACGCACCCAAGGACAGGAACCACCATGGCAACGACCCTCCGAATCAAGCGGCGCGCCTCCGGCAACGCGGGCGCACCCGCCTCGCTCCAGAACGCCGAGCTCGCCTTCAACGAGGTCGACGACACCCTCTACTACGGCAAGGGCACCGGCGGCGCAGGCGGCACCGCCACCACCGTCGAGGCCATCGGCGGCAAGGGCGCGTTCGTCTCCGTCGCCGGGTCGCAGACGGTCACGGGCGACAAGACCTTCTCGGGCACCGTGAACATGTCCGGCGCGACCGCCGTCCAGGCGCCCACCCGCGCACTCGCCGACAGCTCCACCCACGTCGCCACCACCGCCTTCGTCAAGGGACAGGGCTACGGACCCGGCACCGTCACGAGCGTCGGGCTGTCGCTGCCCGCGGAGCTCTCCGTCACCGGCTCGCCCGTCACCGCCAGCGGCACGCTCTCCGCCGCATGGGCCGCCGCGAGCGCCAACCGCGTGCTCGCCGCCCCCGACGGCATCTCCGGCACCCCCGCCTTCCGCGCGCTCGTCGCCGCCGACATCCCCTCGCTCACCGCGGCCAAGATCAGCAACTTCGACACCGCCGTCAACGGGCGCAAGCTCAGCGACTTCACCGGCGGCAACTCCGGCGACATCAGCCTCGCCGGGTACCGGCTCACGAACGTCAGCGACCCGACCTCCGCGCAGGACGCCGCCACCAAGGCCTACGTCGACGCGGTGAAGACGGGCCTCGACATCAAGGACTCCGTGCGCGCCGCGACCACGGCGAACATCACCCTCTCGGGCACGCAGACCATCGACGGCGTCGCGCTCGTCGCGGGCGACCGCGTGCTCGTCAAGAACCAGACCACCGCGTCGGCCAACGGCATCTACGTCGTCGCCACGGGCGCATGGGCGCGCGCGACCGACGCCGACAACACGCCGGGCTCCGAGGTCCACGGCGGCATGTTCTGCTTCGTCACCGAGGGAGCCGCAAACGCCGACAGCGGATGGGTCCTCACGACCAACGACCCGGTCACCCTCGGCACCACGAACCTCGCCTTCACGCAGTTCAGCGGCGCAGGGCAGATCGCCGACGGCGACGGCATCGCCAAGAGCGGCAACACCATCTCGGTCGCCGTCGGCACGGGACTCGCCGTCAGCAAGGCGGGCGGCGTCGCGCTCACCGGGCAGGCGCTCTCCCTGCACAACCTCGCGACCAACGGCATCTTCGTCCGCGCCTCCGGCTCGAGCGTCGTCGCCCGGTCGGTCGCCGCAAGCGGCACCGGCATCACCGTGGCCAACGGCGACGGCGTCTCGGGGAACCCGACCGTCGCGCTGTCGGACGCGCTCTCGTCCGTCGGCTCGCTCACGCCGGTCGCCGACCGCATCGCCTACTACACGGGCGCGGCAGCCGCGGCGCTCGCGACCCTCAGCGCGTTCGGGCGAAGCCTGATCGACGACGCCGACGCGGCGGCCGCACGCACCACGCTCGGCCTTGGCTCGCTCGCCACGCAGGCGGCCGCGTCGGTGGCCATCACCGGCGGAACGATCGACAACGTCACCCTCGACGGAGGCACGTTCTGATGGCCGTGACGATCCTGCACAAGCGCAGCGCGACCGAGGGCGCCGTGCCGTCGGCAGGGTCGCTCCAGCTCGGGGAGCTCGCGGTCAACACCGCCACCGGCCGTGTCTTCACCAAGACCGGCGCGGGTGCCGTCGTCGGCATCGGACCGGCCAAGGTCACCGTCGACGTCCAGTCCTTCACCGCAAGCGGCACCTGGACCAAGCCCGCAAACGCCTCCGTCGTCATCGTCGACTGCGCAGGCGGCGGCGCCGGTGGCGAGAAGGCCGGGACGAGCGCCGCAGGCCGCGGCGGCGCCGCGGGCCAGCGCGTCGAGCGATGGCTCCCCGCCGCAAGCGTCGCAAGCACGGAGGCCGTGACCATCGGCGCAGGCGGCGCGCCCGGCACCGCGGCAGGCACCGACACCAAGGGCGGCGACACGAGCTTCGGCACGCACGTCACCGCAGTCGGCGGCGGGACGCCATCCGACCCGCGCGTGCGCTGGCAAGGCACCTCCGCCTCCGCGACGGGCTTCGGCTCGGGCGGCCTGGCCACCGCGGACGGCTTCGTCGGAAACGGCGGGCCCGGCGGCGGAGGCGGCGGATGCACCGTGATCGGCAACCCCGCAGGCACGGGCGGAAGCACCGCACCGGGCGTCACGCGCACGGGATCCGACGCGCTCCCCGCGACGGGCGGCGGCGGCCAAGGCGCATCCGATCAGACCAAGGGCGGCGTCGGCTTCCCCGGCGACAACGGCACCGTCCCCTCCGGCGGCACCTACGGCACCGGCGCTGGCGGCGGCGCGGCTGGCACCGTCACCGGCGGCAACGGCGGCACCGGCACCCGCGGCTCCGGCGGCGGCGGAGGCGGCGTCCCAAGCGGCAACGGCGGAGCGGGCGGCACCGGCCACTGCACCGTCACCACGATCTGCATCGTTCCCTGAAGCACACCACACGAAAGGACCACCCATGCTCGCCTCCGCCTCCAGCCTCGTCGGCTCCATCTGGTTCGGCCTCATGCTCTGCCTCGCTGGCTACGTCGCAGGCCACCTCTTCCCCATCACGAAGTTCACCCCGCGCAAGTGACCGCGTGATCACCCTCAAGGTCAACGCCTTCAAGGACCTCTTCTTCGACCGGCCCGCCGTCAGGCGCGCCGCCGACGATGCCACGTGGAAGGCGCTCTCGCGCTCGGCGTTCCTCGTGCGCACCATCGCGCAGCGCTCGATGCGCTACCGCAAGTGGAAGCCCGAGGGCACCGGCTCCGCGCCCGGCCAGCCTCCCTACGCACGCACCGGACGTGGCCCACGCGATGCGCTCGTGCGCAAGTTCCTCTTCGCCGGGTTCGACCCGCGCGAGCGCGTCGCCGTCGTCGGGCCTGCGCTCCTCGACAGCACGACCTGGGCGCAGCGCACGCTCGAGTTCGGCGGCACCGCCATGGGATCCGACCGCAGGCGCAGGCGGCGCATCGGGTCCGGCGGCGAGATCCGGCTCACGTCCCCGCCGTTCGGCAAGCCAGTCGTCGGCAGGCCGGGAACGAACGTCATCTACGCGCGCATCCGCACCGCCGCGCAGGCCGAGCGCGCCACGCGCATCAACGACGAGCTCTACCGCCCGCAGCCGGTGCGTGTCGCGGCACGCCCGTACATGGGTCCCGCGCTCGAGAAGGCGGCGCCGAAGCTCCCCCGGCAGTGGGCGCGCAGCGTGAACGGAGGCTGACATGGCAGCAGGAAGCACCTCCGGGATCCGCGCCGGACGCGCCTACGTCGAGCTCGGGGCGAACGACAAGCTCACCGCCGCGCTCGACCGTGCGAAGAAGAAGCTGCAGGACTTCGGCGACGCCGTGCGCGAGGCGGGCGCTGGCGTGCGCGACGCGGGCCTGCGGATCGCAGCCTTCGGGGCGGCCATCGCCGGGGCCGCGGCCGCGAGCGTCATGGCCTACACGAAGATCGCGGGCGACTTCAGCGACCTCGCGGCGCAGACGGGGCTCTCCGTCGAGATGATGAGCGAGCTCGAGACGGCCCTCAAGGACGCGGGCACGACGGTCGAGGACTTCGCCAAGAGCGCGGTGAAGATGCAGAAGGCGATCTTCGAGGCGTCCTCGGGCTCGGAGGCCGCGCAGGCGAGCTTCGCCGCGCTCGGGCTCGACGTCGGGCGGCTCCTCTCGATGAGCCCGGACCAGCAGTTCACGGCG
Source organism: uncultured Klebsiella sp. (assembly GCA_964393015.1). Lineage (GTDB taxonomy): Bacteria > Planctomycetota > Phycisphaerae > Phycisphaerales > SM1A02 > QWPT01. The sequence goes on along the minus strand of CAYMSD010000064.1, from coordinate 6,315 downwards.
ATCGCCGAGGCGCTCTCCAAGGTCGAGAACCCGACCGAGCGGCTCGGGCTCGCGATGGAGATCTTCGGCAAGAGCGCCTCGAAGCTCATGCCCGTCCTCGCGGGCGGGGCGTCGGGCATCCAGGCGTTCCGGGCCGAGGCGCAGCGGCTCGGGCTCTCGATCTCCGGCGAGACCGCCGACGCCGCCGACCAGCTCGGCACGCAGATCGAGATCCTCAAGGACCAGACCCTCCGCGTCGCCGTCGCCATCGGCGAGGCGCTCGCGCCCGCCGCACGCGAGGTCGTCGCCGCGCTCCAGGGCGGGATCGGCGCCGTCGTCCAGTGGATCAAGGCCAACCGCGAGTCGGTCGTCGCGGCCGTCGGCTGGGGCATCGCCATCGGCGTCGTGGGCGCGGCCATCGCCGCGGTCGGCGTCGGCATCATCGCCACGGGCGCGATCATCAGCGGGCTCGGCACGATCATCGGCGCGCTCTCGGCCGTGCTCGGCTTCCTCTCCGCCGCGTGGGCCACGGTCGCCGGTGCGGCCACGGCCGCGTGGGCCGCGATGACCGGCCCCGTCGGGATCGCCATCGCCGCGGTCGTCGCGCTCGTGGGCGCGGTCTTCTACCTGGCCGACGGCTTCGCGACGGTCGGCGACTTCGTGGGCCGCGTCTTCGGGCACATGGCCGACCAGGCACGCGGCGCGGTCGAGGACGTGAAGACGGCCGTCGGCGGCATCGCCGACGCGCTCGCGGCAGGCAACCTCATGCTCGCCGCCGAGATCCTCTGGCAAGGGCTCAAGGTGCTGTGGCTGCGCGGCACGACGCTCCTCAAGGACATCTGGACCGACTTCACCTTCGACCTCGCGGGCGCGTTCACGGTGATCGAGGTCACGGTGCGCGAGATCTTCGCGGCGATCGTCGACTCGGTCGTCGGGTCGGTGCTCTACGTGCTGCAGCAGGTCGCGGAGCTGACGGGCGTCGGCGCCGAGGCCGCCTCGCGCATGAAGGCCGACTATGACCGCCGCGTGCTCGAGGAGAACGCCGCGCGCGAGCGCGAGCTCACCGACCGCATCGCGGCGCTCGAGGAGGCGCGCACGGCCGAGAGCCGGGCGAACGCCGCGGAGCTCGACGCCGCACGCGAGGAGCTCGAGCGCCTGCGCCAGCGCGCCGCCGAGGCGCGCAAGGCGTCCGACGAGGCGAAGCCGCCGCCCCTGAAGCCGATCCCCGACGAGGACCTCGCCCTCAAGGCACCGGAGATCCCGCCGCTCGAGGTCGAGCCCGTCACGATCGACCAGGTGAAGCTCGGCGCGGAGGCCACGCGGCAGGCGGAGCGGAGCCTGCGCAGCGCAGGCACCTTCAACTTCGCCGCCGCGGCCGGGCTCGTCGGTCCCGAGGAACGCACGCAGCAGAGGATCGCGAACGCCGCGCAGGCGACCGCGAGCAACACCCGCAGCATCCTCGACGCCATCCGGGGAGGCGGCCTCGTCTGGGCCTGAACCATGCCGACCACCGTCCACCAGCTCATCGAGGGAACCGAGGTCACGACCGGCGCGAGCCCGTCGGTCACGCTCAAGTACTTCGTCGACGGTGCCGCGAGCGAGAACGCCGCGCTCGACGCCGTGCTCTCGACGTGCCCGGCGACCTACAACGGCATGCCGCGGCAGTCGCGGTCGGCCGAGCCGATCAGCGACACGAAGTACCTCGTCACCGCCCGCTACTCGCCGCAGGAGTCGAACGACCCGGGCTCGTCGGGGCAGGCGCCGCCGGAGAGCTCCTACGAGTTCAACACGAGCGGCGGCAGCGAGACGATGTTCGTGTCGCTCTCGACCAAGCAGCGCGTCGCGCTCCCGGGCGGGCCGCCCGCGCCCGACTTCCGCAGCGGCGTGAACATGACAGACGACGGGCCGCAGGGCGTCGAGCGCACCGTCCCCGTCTTCAGCTTCAGCGAGACGCACTACAAGCCAGCCTCCGCCGTCGGCAACTCCTACGTCGCAGCCGTCTTCTCGCTCACCGGCACCGTCAACAGCTCCGCCTTCCGAGGCTTCGCGGCAGGCGAGGTCATCTTCCTCGGCGCACGCGGCTCCAAGCGCGGCGTCAACGGCGACTGGGAGATCACCTACTCCTTCGCCGCGAGCCCGAACGTCTCCAACGGCACCATCGGCGGCTTCACCGGCATCAACAAGGACGGCTGGGACTACCTCTGGTTCCTCTTCGAGGACAAGGAGGACCCCAACGCCGAGAAGGTCGTCCGTCGGCCACGGGCGGCGTACGTCGAGCAGATCTACAGGCGCGGCAACTTCTCCGGGCTGGGGATCTAGGCGATGACGGACTACCTCAAGAGCGTCCGCCGCGGCGAGCCCCTCGAGCTCTCCGCCGCCGCATGGAACAAGCTGATGGACATGGCCCGCCGCGACGGGCAGCGAGGCGCGTCCGCCACCGCAGACCCGCTCCTGGCCCGCCGCGACCGCGACGTCGTGCTCGTCAAGAACGTCTCCGGCATCGACTACCCGCGCTGGGGAGCGCTCGGGCTCGGCGCTCCCGTCTACGCGCCGCGTCACAACCCGCCGAGCGGCAAGCAGGAGCTGCCGCAGGACTTCGCGGAGAACCTCGTCCTCCGCGGCGAGATGCCGATCGCAGGCGTCCATGAAGGGCTCTTCGGCGTGCTGCTCCAGCCGCTCAAGGACGGCGAGATCGGCCCCGCGGTCGTCTCCGGCACCTTCGGCTGCGTGATCGTCGTCCAGGACGAGCGCCACCGCTTCGCCGACGTCTATCCGTCCCGGCCAGACGCGCCGACCGGCGCGAGCATCAGCGGCGGCACGCCGCTCGTCGACGGCGACGTCCACCTGCGCAGCTGCGACCACGGCGGCGCGGAGATCGTCTGGAAGGAGGCCGGGCTCGGCGAGCGGTACGCGGCGCTCCGTCTCGCGCAGCAGCACCGCACCCGCTTCCGCGCCATCCTCGGCGCGGCGCACCTCCTTCCCGGCGAGCGCTTCCGCTGGCGCTACGAGTGGCAGGAGGCGCGCATCGACGCCGACCCCAACAGCGACACCTACGGCAGCTACGTGCCGCTCGACCGCGGCCTCTCGAGCAGGAACAAGGCGGGCGCGCAGGCCGAGGCGCGCATGGCGATCAACCGCTACGAGTCGCACCTCTCGCAGGTCCACCCGCAGCCGGACGACGGCGTCGAGGGCTTCGCGAACGCTGGCGCATGCATCGTGCCCGGCGTGCCGGAGTCGTGCCCGCCCGAGAAGGCGGCCGTGCCGCTGCTGCAGCCGATCCTCGACGGCGTCTGCGTCGAGCTCGTGGCCGAGCCGGACTCCTTCGGGAACACGCGCTACGCCTTCGAGGCGCTCAACGGCGTGGTCTTCACCGAGATGACCGTCCCCGGGGAGGCGCCGCAGTGACGGATCCCGGCCACGTCGTCGACGCGATCCTCGCCATCGAGGCGATGCGCCCGCAGCCGCGCTTCGTCGTGCACCTCGGGTGCGGCGACAACGCGCTCGTGTCGGCACTGAGGAGGAGGCGCTGCGACGGGCTCGGGATCGATCCCTCGTCCGCGGCGGCTGACATGCAGGGAGCGTCAGGAACACGTCCAGGCGAGCGAGTCCCCGTCGGCGACGGCGTGGCCGACTGCGTCGTGCTGCTCGGGGCGACCACCGCCGGGCTCGACCACGCGTGGGCCGAGATCAGGCGCATCGCGCGCCCGGGCGGGAGCTTCCTGCTGTCGTTCGAGCGCATGCCGACCGCAGGCTGGTGCGCGGCGCGGCTCACGGGCGCGAAGGTCTCGCGCAGGCAGCCATTCGTGTGGGGCTCGATCCATGCGTGAGCACGGAGGCGACATCGCCGCGCTCCAGGCCGGGCTCCGCCAGCGCAGGCCAGCGCCGAGCGGCGTGCGGCTGTGGACCGCGGACTTCGACCACGTGTCGCTCGCGAACTTCTACCGCGGCAGGCACGCGTTCCTCGTCCTCTCGGGGCCGAGCCTGCTGACGCACGACCTGTCGCAGCTCTCGCGCCGCGGCATCGTGTCGATGGGCGTCAACAACTCATGGACCGTGCACCGGCCGACGCTCTGGACGTGCGTCGACTCGCCCGACCGCTTCGTCGACACCGGATGGAAGGACCCCGGCATCACGAAGATCGTGCCGGTCGAGCACTGGAACTCGCGCCTGCGCGTCGCGCTCGGCGAGGGCCGCTTCCGGCAGAGCCAGTTCCGCGTGGCCGACATGCCGGGCGTGCTGATGTACCGCCGCAGCGACCACTTCGACCACCGCACCTTCCTGCGCGCCGACACGATCTCGTGGGGCTGCCACACCGCGGCGACCGACTCGCTCGGCATCAAGGGCAAGCGCAGCGTGATGCTCGCCGCGCTCGGGCTCCTCCACTACCTCGGCTTCCGCAGCGTCTACCTCGTGGGCGCCGACTTCCGCATGGCGACGGACCGCAAGTACGCGTTCGAGGAGAACCGCTCCGCGCAGTCGATCCGGCACAACAACGTGCTCTACGACAGCCTCGACCGTCGCTTCCACGCGCTCCTGCCGGAGTTCAGGAAGGCGCGCTTCGAGGTCCTCAACTGCTGCCCGGACAGCGGGCTGACGGCGTTCCCGAAGATCGACTTCGCCGAGGCCGTCGAGCGCGCGAGCGCGGAGTGCTCCAAGCCGGTGCCGACCGACGGCTGGTACGAACCATCGAAGGAGAAGAAGCCATGCCCGTGAACTCGAGCGGCGCGTCGAACCCGATGCGCTACTTCCTCTACATCCCCGTGTGGGCCACGACGCAGCAGCCGCAGGGTTCGTCCGGCGGCACCGAGGGCTCCTCCGGCGAGTCGTCGGGATGGTCAAGCTCCGGCGAGCCGAGCTCGAGCCAGTCGTGGACGGAGTCGTCCGGGTCGTCGAGCGGCAGCGGAGGCACGTCGGGCAACTCGTCCTGGGATACCGGCGGGTC
>CAYMSD010000064.1:0-1294 GCA_964393015.1 uncultured Klebsiella sp. | reverse complement strand
GGCGGTGGCGGAGGTGGCGGCGGCGGGTCGAACTGCCTCCTCTACGGCACGCGCGTCACGCTGGCCGACGGCACCACCGTCGCCATCGAGGAGCTTCGTCCCGGCATGGAGGTCGCGTCGCTTGCGGTCCCGGGGCTCGAGACCGACGCCGACTACCGAGCCCAGTACGCGTGGCTCTCGCCGCACGGGCTCGACGGCTGCGCGCCGCGCAACGTGCGCATCGACCAGGTGCGCAAGGGCGAGCACGACGGGCACTACGTCATCAACGGCCGCGTGCGCGCGACCTTCGAGCACCCGTTCCTCGTGCGGCGCGGCGACCAGTGGGGCTTCGCGTCCGCGCACCTGCTCGAGGTCGGTGACTTCCTCATCGTGCCCGCGGCGGGCGGCGGCCTCGCGGAGGAGCGCATCACCTCGCTCGACGCGCGCGCTGGCGTCGTGCGCACCGTGACGATCCACGTGCCCGGCACGAACATGTTCCTCGCCGACGGCGCGTGGACGCACAACGACATGCCGAGCTTCGACACGTTTGGCTCGCCGTCGAGCGGCTCGGGCTCGGGATCGGGAAGCGGCTCGTCGAGCGGAAGTTCCTCGGGCTCCGGCTCCGGCGGCGGCAAGTCGAGCGGGTCGAGCTTCAACTCCGACTCCGGCGGCACGCCGAGCGCATCGGTCTGGTCGCAGAGCTCGCAGTCCTACAACTCGGGCGGCGGAGGTGGCGGCGGCGCCAGCCTGTCCGGCGGAGGCGGCATCGACAGCGGCGGAGGCGGCGGCTGGGGCCAGTGGGGCAACGGGCACGCCTGATGCCGCGTCGCTGGCACGTCATCGCCCACCTCTGCCGAAAGCACGGCCTACGTCGCGGCGTCGAGCTCGGCGTGCGCGAAGGACGCTTCACGAAGCACATCCTGCTCCACGTGCCCGACAGCCACATGACCGGCGTCGACTCGTGGTGCGCGCTGCCGACGCGTGACGAGCCCGGCGCGGAGACCTACGAGCGCTGGCCCATGGCGCGCTACCGCGCCGAGGCGCTCGCGCTCGCCGGTCACTTCCCGGGCCGCTGCCGCATGCTCGAGATGACCACCGACGAGGCCGCGCTCGTCGTGCCCGACTCGAGCGTCGACTTCGTCTTCGTGGACGCCGACCACACCGAGGAGGCCGTCGCGCGCGACATCGCCGCGTGGACTCCCAAGGTGCGGCCGGGCGGACTGATCGCGGGCCACGACATCCGCTGGCCCACCGTGCGCCGCGCCGTTGCGGCGAGCGGACCGTTCGAGGAAGCGGGCCACGACCAGGTGTGGCT
>CAYMSD010000063.1:7006-19696 GCA_964393015.1 uncultured Klebsiella sp. | reverse complement strand
CGCAGCGCGTGGCCACGGGCCCAGTATGCGAGCGAGCGCGCGAGGTCGAGCACATGCGTCTGCTCGGCGTTCGCAGCGTAGTCGAGCACCGACGATGCGATGCCGATCACCTGCGTGCCGCCGCCCTGCATGAAGAGCACATTCGCGATCTTGGTGTCGATGAGGAGCCGCCAGTCGAGCGCGATCTCCCCGATCTGGCTGGCGACCTGCAGACAGCGCAGCGCCTCCTGATAGGAACCGCTCGCCTCGTGCGCGTCGGACTCGATCACCCACGCAGCGGCGCGGCGCGTCGGATTGTCCGCCACGGCACCCGCGCGCACGGCGCATCGAATCGCGCCGAAGTAGTCCCGCTCCAGGCGCTTCTGCAGACTCTCGTTGAAGAGCGACGCGTAGTCGGATGGCTTGTCGCCCTTCTGGCGCGCGGTCTGCCGCGCGCTCGGCTTCATCAGGTGATCGACCACCGCCTCGATGGGCCAGTCGAGCGCCTTCGCGAGTCCGACCACCACATCGATCTTGGGCATGCCGCTGTCTGGAATGAGCCTGCCCGGCTGGCGACCGAGGGCGATGGCCAGCTCCTTGACGGACCAGTTGCGATAGGTGCGCGCGAGCGCCTGCAGCTCCTCGAGTCGCTCGCGTGCGAGCGCCTCCCGATCGAGTTCGCGCGAATCCACATCTTCCTTCATGTCGAGCCCCTTCGAGGGCCATCGGGCAAGACGCTGCCCGACCGCCGTGAATTGAATGTTCCTTCCATGATCGTTGCGTTCACATCTCAGTCAAGGAAAATCGGCAGCTTCAGCGGAGTTTGCCGCGCCCGCCGCCCGACTCCCATCTCGGGAACCGAACCCCCCAGTCGTCGAGCATCGCCCTATCTTCATCCGTCACAAAGGGATGCGGATCTTCTCCGGCCCGTGCGCGCTGGCACCACTCGATGAGCTGGATGCGGGATTGCCGCGCGCGCAGCAGCGCCGCCACCGCCCCCGACTCTCCGCCGCCGACGCCGATGGACGCGGCGCCATGCGCATCCAGACACTCGTCGAGCGTGAACTCGGCCTGCACGAGAAGCTGCATCGCGGCGTGCTCGACCTTCGGGCCTGGGCGAGCCAGTTCTGCGGCCCTGAGCGCCGCGGCCGCCGCGATGGATGCGACCCACGCGAGCCCCAGCGCACGCTCCGCATCGTCGCTCGTGTCAAGCGAGCGTCCCTCTTCGCGGAGGATGCCCCACGCCGCCGCGTCGCGCGGCTTCGGCTCGAAAGGTTGGAGGCCCACGCCCCGTTCCTCAAGATGCTGCCCGTGCTCCGCCCTTGGCTCCTCGAGTTCGCCGCGCCCAAGCCCGAGCCGGTCGGCAGATGACTCGAGCAAGGCGCGAAGTCCAGCCAACGCCCCCAGCGCGCGCGCCAGTTCGAACGCATCGGGGTCGGGCCCGAGCCCGCAGAGGAGATCGAACGCGAGCGCGAACGCCCGACGGCGCGCGTCGAGCGCGGAGCGTGGGACGGGCCCGTTGCAGTCATGCGCGCGGCGCAGGCGACCGTGCTGAGGTCGATGCATGCGCTGCGGTGCGAGCCAAGGACATCCGAGGAGGTGCTCTCCTCGGATGCAGTCGACGAAGGCGGCGACTTCCTCGCCATCCTGCGGATCGACGCCGAGCCTCAGCGCGGCGTCGAGTTCGGCGACTGCCGCGGCTGTTTCGCCGCGCGCGGACTTCGCGCGCGCCGCAAGCGCAAGCGACAGCGCGATCGCCCCCGGGCTTCGACGGACCTGGGCTATCTCGCCCGAGAGCCGTTCAAGCGCACCCGCGTCGTCGTGGAGATCGGCCGCGCGCACGAGCGCGGCAAGCTCGCTCGCATCGCGGTCCTCCGGTGCCGACAGCGCCACGATGCCGACCGCTTGCGCCGCGGGCAGTCCGAGCGCGCCTCCGATGCGGCCGACATAGTCGATGCTGGGAAGCTCGCGCATGTCGTCGAGCGACCGAAGGTCGATGCCGAGCGCTCGTGCCAGCCGCTTGCGCGTGAGGCCCGAGGCCTCGACCGCGAGATCGAAGAGCCTCTGGGTGCGTCGCTTCTGCACAGCCTCCTGCGAGACAGCGGCCGCGCTCCATGCGGCCGAATCCAATCGTGTCGCCGAGACCGTCTGCATGCGGTCAGGTTGACGGCTCGGAGGACGGGTTCAAGATGCGTGGGCGGACGTGAACGGTAGTTCAGGCGATCCACGCGGCGGAAAGATGTCGCTGCTTCGGCATGGAGGATGCGCATCGTGCGCGTCCGACGGTTCCGGGCGAGGCTCACAAAATGTCGGCTCGTGATGCGACCGCGACGCAGCTCGCCGCGCCGATCCACGGAAAGACCGATCCTGGCGAGACTTGCGGATCAAGCGCGTCAGTACGCGAGGCAATCCTCGATCGCCCGCACGACGCGCGTCGCGTCGGGCAGGTAGTCGAGCTCGAGCTTGTAGTACGGCATCGTGGTGTCGAAGCCGGCCACGCGCTGGACGGGCGCCTCGAGCTGGAGGAAGCAGCGCTCCATGATGCGTGCAGCGATCTCCGCCCCGAAGCCGCAGGTGAGCGGCGCCTCGTGGACGACCACGCAGCGGCCCGTCTTGTTCACGCTCGCCTCGATCGCGTCGATGTCGAACGGATAGATCGTGCGGAGGTCGATCAGCTCGATCGACTTGCCCGACTTCTCGATCGCCTGCATGCACTGGATGACGCTCGCGCCCCAGCTGACGATGGTGAGGTCGTTGCCTTCGCAGACGGTGCGCGCCTTGCCGATCGGCAGGGTGTACTCGTCCTCGGGCACTTCCTCGCGGAACGCGCGGTAGATGCGCTTCGGCTCGAAGTAGAGGACGGGGTCGGGATCGCGCAGCGCGGAGATCAGGAGGCCCTTCGCGTCGTAGGGCGAGCTCGGCATCACGACCTTGAGGCCGGGGGTGTGCGCGTAGATCGCCTCGGGCGAATCGCTGTGGAGCTCGGGCGCGTGGATGCCGCCGCCGACCGGAATGCGGATCGTCATCGGCACGGTGAACGCGCCGCGGGTGCGGCTGCGCATGCGCGCGGCGTGCGAGCAGATCTGGTCGTACGCGGGGCCGAGGAAGCCTTCGAACTGGATCTCTGGCACCGGGTGCAGGCCGCCCATCGCGAGGCCGATCGAGAGGCCGATGATGCCCGACTCCGCGAGCGGCGTGTCGAACACGCGCTTCTCGCCGAAGCGCTTCTGCAGGCCTTCGGTGACGCGGAACACGCCGCCGTTGACGCCGATGTCCTCGCCGAGAAGCACGATGTTCTCGTTCTTCTCCATCTCCTGGATGAGCGCGAGGTTGATGGCCTGGACAAGATTGAGATTCGCCATGGAAGTGTCCGGATCTGTCTGGTGCGTTCGGTCGTCTGCTGCTCGGGAGAACTCTCGGGTCAGTGATGCGCGGCCTGCGCTTCGGCGCTCATCTGCCGCGCGCGCTCCTGCGCCTCGGGCGGAAGCTGCGACGGGTCCTGTCCGAGCGAGTGGGTGTGCATGGTGTCGCGCTGCGCTGCGAGATCGGCGGGGATCTCGGCGTACATCGAGTCGAAGAAGTCGGCGCGGTGCGGCGCTGCGATGCCTTCGGCGCGCGCGACGGCGTCGGCGTTCTCCTTCTCGATCCGCTCCGCGAGCGCGGCTTCCTTCGAGTCATCCCACAGCTTGCGGGCGACCATGTAGTTGCGCAGGCGGATGATCGGGTCGCGCGCCTTCCATGCGTCGACCTCGGCCTTGTCGCGGTAGCGCGTGGCGTCGTCGGCGGTGGTGTGGTCGCCGAGGCGGTAGGTGACCATCTCGACGAAGCACGGCAGACCCGTCTGGCGGGTGTACTCGACCGACTTCTTCATGGTGTAGACCGTGGCGAAGAGGTCGTTGCCGTCGCACTGGAGGCACGGCATGCCGTAGGCGATGCCGCGCTGGGCAAAGGTCGGGGCCGCGCTGTTGATCTTGGACGGGGTCGAGATCGCCCAGAAGTTGTTCTGGCAGACGAAGACGACGGGGATCTTGAGGTTCGAGGCGAAGTTGCAGGCCTCGTGGAAGTCGCCTTCGCTCGAGGCGCCGTCGCCGAAGAAGGTGCAGGCGATGCGATCGAGCCCCTGGTAGCGCGCGGCCATCGTGAGGCCCGCCGCGTGGAGCATCTGCGTTCCGAGCGGCACATAGATCGGCGTGACCCAGTGCGGCTTCGGCATCGCGTTGCCGCGCTCGTCGCCCATCCAGTGGAGGAGGATCGCTTCCTTCGGGACGCCGCGCCAGAAGAGGCCGCAGTTCTCGCGGTAGCAGGTGACCATCCAGTCGTCCTTGCGCAGGACATAGGCGGCGCCGAGGCTGGTCGCCTCCTGGCCCATGTTCTGCGGGTAGGTGCCCATGCGGCCCGAGCGCTGCAGACGGAACGCGACCTGGTCGAGCTGGCGGCACGACGACATCGCCTCGTAGAGCTTGACGAGGTCGGCGTCGGGGATCAGACCCTTCCCGAGCTTCTCGTCGAAGTTGCCCTTCTCGTCGAGAATCGAGATGCGTTCGATCTTGGTTTCGTAGGCGGTGGTGATGGGCATGGTGGACTCGAGGTAGATCTGCCGTGACCGTTGCTGCTGACAACCCGTGACGCGGCGCGGCACGCGGGCCTCGAAAGGCGAAACGCCCCGAAACACCGCCATCCGACGGAATCCCGTCGCGGGCGACGAGTGTAGCAGCGCCCCCCTTCCGCTTCCCCCGCGCGGATCGCGCGGATCGCGTGCCGGAGCCACCGTTCGCCCCCACCGACTCGAACCCTGACGCCGCCGACCTCCCATGCGTCCGAGTAGTGCTCGCCAACTCACCCCTATTCGACCAACACCACCCACGGAGGCTCACGGAGCGCGCGGGCGAGACGGCGGTCGGAGGTCAGGAGTGGGAGCTGACGATCCAGCGCGATCGCGACATACACCGCGTCGTATGCGCCCACTCGTTGAAGCACGAGGTCTGCGACGACCCGATGCGGTGTCGCTTCCCATGGAACCCGCTTGAACGGGATGTTCGACACGCTTGCGAGCCCGACAGCCAGATCCGAACGATCCTCCAGCCGCTTGCTGAGCGATGAAGCGATCTCTCCGAAGAACACCTCGGGTACGACAAAGCTCCCCTCGGGCGACCCGAGAATTGACTCGAGCAGGCGATCGGCATCGATCGAACGCTGCTCCGGGATCAACCACTTGGCGGCCACCGAAGCATCGACGACGCCGGGCGAGATCCACTTTGAGTTCGCAATCACGTCCTTCCCTCCGCCGCGTCGAGAATCTGCTGGGTGCGCTCCTCACGCAGCCGATTGATCAGTTCCGCCGCGGTTTCGACCGGAACCCGCTCGCCGCGCGCCTTCTTCGCCGCATCGTCTCGCGCGATTGCCTCGCGCACGCGACGAATGTCCGCCAGGATCTCGGCGCCGCGTCGCGCGCGTTCGTCGCGTTCGATGTCATCTGCCGATCGGTCGTCGTTCTTCATCCGATACCTCCTGAACTCCTCGAACGGAATCACCGCCGCCACCGGCTTGCCGCGCCGAAGGATGAGCGTGTAGCCCCCGTGCCGCCGCACGCGGTCGACCTCGGTGCCGAGCGCGGCCCGCAACGCCGCCAGCGGCAAAGCCCGCGCGCCGTCGGGGATGTCCGCCTTCGACGGGCGCTCGCGCTTCGCACCCGACTTCGGCTGCTGCTTCTGCTTCGGTCGCGCCGCGGACTTCAACTTTGCCCCGTCACGCCGCGACGTGGCCCCCGACGTGGCCCCCGACTTCGCCCCCGACTTCGCCCCCGACTTCGCCCCCGACTTCGCCCCCGACTTCGCCCGTGCTTTCTGCTGTTTTGCCCGCTTCTCTGCCGCCATCGGTTCGACTCCTGAACTGTACAACTCGAAGTGTACACTTCAGAATCGGCGCGATCGCGAACTGCGACGCATTTCCACGAAGATTTTTCGCCGCCGAACAAGAGAGGTCTCTCACGGAGGCACGGAGCTCACGGAGACCAAGTCTTTCAATCGGATCGCGGCGCGCGCGGATCAGGAAGCGGAAGAGGACTGATCGCACCGTTCCTCATCCGCCCCTCATCCCCGCGCGCGCTCCTCCCCGTTCCCCATCTTCCTGCCTCCTCCTCCCCATCCACGCAGACAGCGCACGCCTTCCCCTGCTCTCCGTGCCTCCGTGCCTCCGTGAGAGACCATTGATGCGCATCAGCCGCACCACGAACGCGCGCACAGCCGACGCTACGCCCGCGCCGCGCCTTCAAGCGCCTGCGCCAGATCCGCGATCAGATCGCGCGGGTCCTCAAGCCCGATGCTCAGCCGCAACAGCGTTCCGTCGTTCGACGCGGCGTCAAGGAACGCCGGCGCGATGCGCCAGCCGCGGATGTCGCTTGCGACGACGAGGCTCTCGAACCCGCCCCACGAGAAGCCCATGCCGAAGTAGCGCAGGCCTTCGAGGAACGCCTTCGTGTGCGCGCGGCCCGCGGGATGCGCGCGCAGCACGCAGCCGAAGAGCCCGGTCGAACCCGTGAAATCGCGCTTCCACAGCGCGTGATCGGCGTGCGACGGAAGCGCCGGATGCAGCACGCGCACGATCTCCGGCCGCGACTCGAGCCACCGCGCGACCTCGAGCGCGCTCGCCTCGTGGCGCTTCACGCGCACCTCGAGCGACCGCATGCCGCGCAGGCAGGTCGCGCAGTCGTCGGGGTGCGCGTAGTGCCCGTGCGCCTCGGCCGCCGTCTTCACGCGCTTCCACGACGCGTCGTCCGCGCACGCGATCGCGCCGAGCAGGATGTCGCTGTTGCCCGACTGGTACTTCGTGAGCGCGTGGATCACGAGGTCGACGCCGTGCTCGATCGGACGGAAGAAGAGCGGCGTGGCCCAGGTGCTGTCGAGGATGGTCGCGATGCCGCGCGCGCGGCAGATGCGCGTGATGGCGGGCACATCCTGCACCTCGAAGGTGAGCGACCCGGGCGACTCCATGAACACGACGCGCGTGTTCGGGCGGATGAGCGACTCGATCGCCGCACCCGCGCGCGGGTCGTAGAAGGTCGTCTCGACGCCGAGCTTCGCGAGCACCTGCATGCAGAGGTACCGCGTCGGCCCGTAGCACGAGTCGGTCATCAGCAGGTGATCGCCCGCGACGAGCGTCGACAGCAGCGCGACCGACACCGCCGCGAGCCCGCTCTCGACGACGACGGCGCCCGCGGCGCCATCGAGCGACGCGAGCATGCGCTCGAGCTCGCGCGAGTTCGGGTTCCCGATCAGTCCGTAGGTGTACGGCCCCGTGCGCGTGTTCACCGCCATCGCGGCTTCAAGTTCGTCGAGCGTCTTGAAGAGAACGGTCGAGCCACGATGGATCGGCGTGTTCACGAACCCGCCGTGCGCGGCCGGGTCACGCGCGGTGTGCGCGAGCCGCGTGCCGATGCCGCGGGCGTCGGGCTTTCCGCCGGAGGAGCCGTGTGGATGATCGCTGGTCAATTCTGGATCGGCCGCAGGACGATGTTGCGGAACTCGATGTACGCGCCCTCGCTCTGCAGCGCGATGCGGCCCTTGTTCACCTCGACGCCGGTCGCGATGTTCTGCAGGAGGCCGTTCACCCAGAGCTCGATCGTGCCGCCGTTCACGACGATGCGGTACTTGTTCCATTCGCCGAGCGGCTTCTCGTTGGTCTCGTGCGTCTTGACGGTGCGCCGACCGTCGGTCCGCTTCGCGTCGGTCGTCGCGATGTACTCGCCGATGTTCCAGAAATCGCCCGCGTTCCTCGAGTGGAGCTGCGCCTCCATCGACTTCGGCCACACCATGTCGTCGCCGATCGTGCGCAGCAGCACGCCCGAGTTGCCCTCGCCCTTCGCCGGGTCGAAGCGCCACTCGAGCTCGAGCACGAAGTTGTCGTACAGCTCCTCGGTCTGGATGTAGCCGATCGGCCGGCCCGCGCACTGCAGCACGCCGTCCGTCACGCTCCACACGGAGAGCTGGTCCTTCTCCATCTTCGCAAGGTCGGGGACGAACGCCTTCCAGCCCGTCGTGTCCTTGCCGTTGAAGAGCTCGACGGCATCGCCGAGGAGAAGCGGCTTGCCATCGTGCGTGAAGTTGCTGCTCGCCGTGATCGGCGGCACGGCCGGCCGCGACGGCGTGTCCTTCGGAGTCTCGTTGAGAGGCGCCGTCTGGATCGCAAGAAGCGGAATCGCGGCGAGCACGGGGAGAGCGAGCGTCTTCACGAGCATGATGCGGCGCAGTGTACACGCGCGCCGCGATGGCTTCCCGACTCGGTCTACCCGACGACGGCCTGCGCATCGCCGCGGCAGTCGCTGGCGGCGACATAGCCGTCGGCCACGCGGCGGATGCACTGCGCGCGGCCGAAGGTGATCGACTTCGCGCCCGCGACCTTGACCTCGTGGCCGCGGCGCACGAGCTCGGCAAGCGTATCGGCCGGGAATCCAGGCTCGACATCGAGCCTGAGCCCCTCGCTCACCTGCCACCGCGGCGCGTCGAGCGCGGCCTGCGGATTGGCGCGGTGGTCCTCGAGCCGCGACGCGATCTGCAGCTGGCCCTGCGGCTGCATGTAGCCGCCCATGCATCCGAACGCGACATGCGGACGCGCCGCGCGCGTGGCGGCGTCGCGCGTCACGAGCAGCCCCGGGATGATCGTGTGGTACGGCAGCTTCGCGGGCGCGTACTCGTTCACATGGCCCTTCTCGAGCGTGAAGCACGCGCCGCGGTTGTGCATGGCGATGCCCGTGCCCGGGATCACGATCCCCGAGCCGAATCCCTGGTAGTTCGACTGGATGAGCGACACCATGTTGCCGTCCGCATCGGCCGTGCAGAGGAGGATCGTGCCGCCCGTCTTCGGCGGGCCGTGGTTGAAGTCCTGCGCGCGCGTCGGGTCGATCTCCTCGGCGAGCTTCGCGAGCGCCGCGCGATCGAGGAGCGCGTCGCTCGTCACGCGCATCGCGGCGGGGTCGCCGACCTCGCGGTGCACCGTGCGGAACGCAAGCTTCATCGCCTCGGCCGCGAGATGCACGGCGTCGGCGCAATCGGGCGAGAGATCGGCGAACCGCGGATTTGCCCGCGAAACCTCGAGGATTCCGCGCGCGATCTGCGCGGCGATGCCCTGCCCGTTCGGCGGAATCGCGCACATCGTCGACGCACCGAACGGCGACTCGAGCGGCGTGACCCACTCGGATTTGTGCGCGGCGAGATCGCGTTCATCGAGGAACGCACCATCTGCGCGCGCTGCGTCGGCGATGCGGCGTGCGAGCAGCCCCGTGTAGAACGACGCGCCCTCGGTGCGCGCGATCTCCTCGAGCGTGCGCGCGTGGTCGGCGAGCACGATGCGCTCGGCCGCGCGCGGCGCGCGCCCGTTCGGCGCGAACACGCGCTTCCACTCGGCGAACGGCGCAAGCGCGGGGTACGCGCGCGCCCAGAGATCGGCCGTGCGCGGCGCCACGAGATATCCATCGCGCGCGAAGCGGATCGCGGGTTCCATCAGGTCTGCGAAGGGAAGCCGGCCGAACCGCCTCCACATCGCAACCCAGCCCGATACAGCGCCCGGCACCGTCACGGGTGCCCAGCCACGCACGGACATGCCCGCCTGGCCGTCGAAGGCGCTGCGCGGCTGCCGCGCGGGCGAGCGGCCCGACGCGTTCAGCCCCACCACTTCGCCGTTGAAGATCGCGAGCGCGAACGCGTCGCCGCCGATCCCGTTCGTCGTCGGCTCGAGCACCGCCATCGCCGCCGCGGTCGCGACCGCCGCGTCGGCCGCGTTTCCGCCGCGGCGCAGGATCTCGAGCCCCGCCTGCGCTGCGAGCGGCTGGCTCGTCGCCACCGCCATCGACCCGCACACGGCGGGCCGGCGCGACTCGTACGGCAGGCTCCAATCGAACTCAGCGGCTGCTTCCACCGCGTTCTCGGCTGTTTCGTGCATAGGGACATCCTCCGGCGCGTGGCTCTGGCGCGCTGCGCAGCCTACCCTCCCTCCCTGCCGCGGCCACCTGCTGTGGTACAACACGCTTCGCGCCACTTTCGGCGCGTGTGAGGATCAACGATGGCCGGAGTCAAGCAACCCTCGGACAAGAGCCACTTCCTGCTTCCCGACCTGGGCGAAGGTCTCGCCGAGGCGGAGCTCATCAGCTGGAAGGTGAAGGCGGGCGACACCGTGAAGGAGTCGCAGACCCTCGCCGAGATGCAGACCGACAAGGCCCTGGTCGAGGTGCCGTCGCCGTGGGCGGGCACCGTCACCGAGATCTGCGGCAAGCCGGGCGACATCATCAAGGTCGGCGCCGTCCTCGTCCGCTACGGCGCTGCGAAGGCCGCTGCGGCCCCCGCGCCCGTCGCGGTCGGCGCTGCGGCCGCCGCTTCGAACGGCAACGCCTGCATGTCGAGCCAGATCGCGGCGGGCGCGCCCGCTGCTGAAGGAGATCAGGGCACCGTCGTCGGCACGATGTCGGGCACGCTCACCGTCAGCGACCGCTTCGCGCGCCGCGCGCCCGAGGCCGCCGTCGCCGTGCGCGACGGCAAGGCGATGGCGACCCCCGCCGTGCGCGGCCTCGCCAGGAAGTTCGGCGTCGACATCCAGAAGGTCCCCGGCTCCGGCCGCGGTGGCCGCGTGACCGCGAGCGATGTCGCGGCGTTCGCGGAGGGCGGCGTCGCGACGATGGTCGAGCCGTCTTCCGCAGGCTTCGCCCCGCGCGCCGCCACGATCGCGCCGGGCTCCGTCTACATCGACCAGAACGATGTCGCGCAGCGCGTGCCGTTCCGCGGCGTCCGTCGCAAGATCGCCGAGGCGCTCTCGCGAAGCGTGCAGACCGCCGTCCACTTCACCGTGGTCGACGAGGCCGATGTCACGGCGCTCGAGGCCAAGCGCAAGGAATACTCGAAGGTCGTCGGCGAGAAGCTCTCGATGCTGCCCTTCATCATGACGGCGATCTGCCGCGCGCTGAAGAAGCACCCGAGCCTCAACGCGGTCGTCGACGACGCGAAGGGCGAGATCATCCTGAAGAGCGCGGTGAACCTCGGCTGCGCGGTCGACACCGACGCAGGCCTCATGGTGCCCGTCATCAGGAACGCCGGTGCGCTCGCGCCCGTCCAGATGGCGCAGGGCGTGAAGACGCTCGCCGCGAAGTGCAAGGACCGCACGATCGCGCGCGAGGACTCGCTCGGCGGCACCTTCACGATCTCGAACGTCGGCAGCTACGGCGGCATGTTCGCGACGCCCGTCATCAACTATCCCGAGGTCGCGATCCTCGCCGCCGGCCGCGCGAAGGAGCGCGTCTGCGTGAAGGACGGCAAGTTCTACGCGGGCCTCGTGCTGCCGCTCTCGCTCTCGTGCGACCACCGCGTGGTCGACGGCGCCGAAGGCGCGCGGTTCCTCAACACCGTGGTGAAGCTGCTCGAGGACCCCGACGCGCTGCTTTCGTGAGCGCGCCGAAGAGGCGCGACAGGCGGGCGTGTGCGGGGACAGGCCATGCAGAACACGCTGCAGAACACCACGATCGCCAGACTCGCGGGCGAATGCCGCGCGTTCTTCGCGTTCGAGGCTGCGTTCTCGATCGATCTCGTGCGCGCGGCCGCGCGCTTTCCCGCGAGCGCGCGCGAGGCGCTGCCGCAGAGCCGCCGCCTGCCGGCGGACGCGGACTTCTCGCAGAAGCCGCTGCGCGTCGTGGTCGAGCGGACGCCGATCGCGCTCGGTGCGTGGCGCACGGAGCGCGCGGTCGAGGTCACGCTCTACGACTTCGGCGCGATGAGCGTGTCGTTCCGCGTCGCGATCGACGGCACGCCTTCGGAACTCCGTGCGCTCGCGGCGGCCCTCTGGAACAACGCGACGCTCGCAGCGGCCGCTCGCGCGTGCGTCGACGAGGCGCTCGCGACGCTCGGCGACTCGGCGCTTCGGCCCGAGGTGCGCGGCGCGCCCGAGGACTACATCGTGTTCGTGGTCGACCCAGCCCGCACGGCCGGTGCGGCGCATACGGTCGCCTCCTTCGGCGCCGCGAACCTCGCGGCGCTCGTGCGGCTCGAGGACAAGCCCCTCTCGGCCGAGGAAGTCGCGGATGCGACCGCGCAGCCTCTCGCCTACGGTGAGCAGGACCTCGTGCTCGTCGACTGGGCGGCTGCGTTCGTGGTCGATGCGGAGCCTGCCGCAACGCTCGCGGTGCTCGAGTTCGCGAATGTGCAGCTGGCGGAGCTCAAGCACCTCGACGCGGAGCTCGACCACGGCCTCGACCAGGTGTGGGCGATGGCGAACGACCGCAGGCTCTTCTCGCGCCTGCGCCTGCGCGCGAACCTGCGCAGGCTCGCAGAGCTCGAGCTCGAGGGCGCGGCGCTCTTCGACGGGATCACGAACGCGCTCAAGCTCTTCGGCGATGCCTTCCTCGCGCGCGTGCAGCGTGCCGCGGGCCGGCGCTTCCGCATCGAGGACTGGGAGAAGTCGATCGCACGCAAGCTGGAGACCCTCGGCTCCGTCAGCGAGAGGCTCGAGGCGCGGCAGTCGCAGTACCGCAGCGAGCTCCTCGAGTGGATCATCATCGCGCTGATCGCCTTCGAGGTCGTGAAGGCGTTCGTGGTTTGAGCGGTCGCGGCTGCGGCCGCTCCCTCTGGAGGGAAGCAGGCGGAGTGAATCCGCCGGCTTCCTGGGATGCGCTGCTTGATCGATCGCGGCTGCGGCCGCTCCCTCTGGAGGGAAGCAGGCGGAGTGAATCCGCCGGCT
>CAYMSD010000063.1:0-6906 GCA_964393015.1 uncultured Klebsiella sp. | reverse complement strand
TCCTGGGATGCGCTGCTTGATCGATGTGCGATGCGGAACTCATGGGTGCCGTTCCAACCGTCACGCGCTAGCCTTCCGCCATGCGCTCCGCCCACCACATCACGCCGCTCCGCACGGGTTCGTTCCGCCTCGACGGCGGCGGCATGTTCGGGCTGATCCCGAAGACGATGTGGTCGCAGTGGACGACGCCCGACGCCGAAAACCGCATCGCGCTCGCCGCGCGGTCGCTCCTCGTCGAGACCGCGCGCGACGGGCTCGTGCTCGTCGAGGCGGGATACGGCGACAAGTGGACCGACAGGGAACGCGCGATGTACGCGCTCGAGCGACGCACCGCGGTCGACGCGCTGGGGGAGATCGGCGTCGAGCGCGAGGACATCGCGCATGTGATCGTCACGCACCTCCACTTCGACCATGCGGGCGGCCTGACGCAGGCGGGCGATGGCGGAGGCGCCGTCCCGACGTTCCCGAAGGCGCGGATCCATGTGCAGCGCACGGAGTGGCACGACGCGCTCGCCAACAAGAGCACGATGACGCGCACCTATCTGCGCGCGCATCTCGACCCGATCGCGGCGCAGGTCGAGCTCCACGAGGGCGAGTGCGGGCCGCTCGCAGGATTCACGCTGCTTCCAGCCGCAGGCCACACCTGGGGGCACCAGGCGGTGCTTGTCGACGGTGCGAGCGCCGCGGGCGGCGCGACCCCCCACCTCTTCACGGGCGACGCGTGCCCGACCATCCATCATGCGCACCCCGCCGCCAGCCTCGGCTACGACATGATGGCCTACGAGGCGATGTGCACGAAGCTCGCGCTCCTCGACCGCGCCGAGCGCGAAGGGTGGACGATCGCGCTCGACCACGATGCGGAGCACGCGCTGGCGCGGGTGGTGCGCGTCGAGGCGCGCGAGGGCGGCGATCGGCTGTCGCTCGCGTCGGTCGACGGCCTCGGCGGCGCGCGATAACTCGCGCAGCGTCCGTTCGCGCCATCGGCGGCCCGACGATCAGCGGGTATGCTGCCCCGATGCGACTTTCCACCTTCACCGCCGCCCTCGTGACGCTCGCCGTGACGGCGATCGCCTCCGCGCAGGAGCAGCTCGCCCCGCCTCAGCCCGCCTTCGAGCCGAAGACGAGCCCCGTGATCGGCTACCTCGTGATCGCCGTCCTCTTCGGCATCATCGTCGCGCTTTCGCTGATGCCCTCGAAGCGCTCGCATCAGGATCTTTGATCGAAGACGGCGCGCGTCGGGCGCGCAAGACTGCGTCGATCGGGGCCAGGCCCGGGTGGAGGCGCTCGTGCGCGTGCCGCCGAGCCGCGTTCCGAGGCCACTGGAGCAGGAGCACCGCCATGCAGCAGGGTTCAAGCAGCGTCGCCGACGATCCATCGGCATCGCCCGTCGCGGGGAAGCGCTTTGGCGCCGTGCACATGCTCGTTGCCGCCAACATCGCCGCGCTCGGGTTCCTTGCGTTCGTGAAGCTCTCGGGGCCTGCGGAGGCGCAGGCCCGGATCCGAAGCACCTACACCGCTGCATCGGGCCGCATCGAAGGCACCGAGGTGCACGCGCTCTACATCGTGGACGAGACGACGCAGGAAGTCGTGGCGGTCCAATGGGATCCGCAGAAGAAGCAGATGCGGGGCCTCGGCTACCGCAGCCTGCAGATGGACGCCGCAGACACCACGCGCCCGCGCGCAAACTGAACGCCTCGAGGAGATCAGCCCCATGTCCGCACAGCTCTCCAAGGCCCTTCTCGCGACCAGCGCCTTCGCCATCACCGCCTTCGCGATTCTCGAGGCGGGGCGCCTGCACCCCGAGGCGGATGCAGCGACGGCCATGATCGGGGTCGGCGGCATGACCGCCATCACCTCCTCCAATGGACAAGGGCCGGACGAGCAGCCGTTCGAGGTCCTCTACATCATCGACAACCGCACGGAGACGCTGTTCGTCTACGGCGTCGACGGCGGCGCGACGCCCCGCCTCTCGCTCCGCGGCGGCGCGAGCATTCCAGCGCTCTTCCGCGCGGCGCGCGGTGGCTGAGCCGCGGTGCGAGGGCCGACGATGCGCGCTGCGATCCAACTTCCGCCGAAGCGCCCCGTCGACGCCGTCATGGCATCGCGGCGGGCGGAGAGCTTCGCCAAGCGCTCGATCAAGTCCGCGTCGAAGGCCCAGGCGCTTCGCCTCGCGATCGCGATGACCGACCTGACCACGCTCGAGGGCAAGGACTCGCCCGAGAAGGTCCGCGCTCTCTGCCGCAAGGCGATCTCGCCCGCGCCCGCGCTCGATGCGGAGCTGCGTGGACGCGGCCATGCGCCCATTCCGAGCGTGGCGGCCGTGTGCGTCTACCCGACGCTCGTGCGCACCGCCCGCGAGGCGCTGGCGGGTTCGGGGGTGAAGGTCGCGTCGGTGGCGACGGGGTTTCCGAGCGGGCAGTTCCCGCTCGAGGTGCGCCTCGACGACACCCGCCGCGCGGTCGACGACGGCGCCGACGAGATCGACATGGTCATCAGCCGCGGGGCGTTCCTCGCGGGCGAATACGCCCGCGTCGCCGACGAGATCGCCTCGATCCGCGAGGCGTGCGGGCCTGCCCACCTCAAGGTGATCCTCGAGACAGGCGAGCTCGAGACGCTCGACGCCGTCCGTTACGCAAGCGACATCGCCATCGCAGCCGCCCTCGCGTGCGGCCCCGCTTCGGACGGCGAGGTGTTCATCAAGACCTCGACGGGCAAGGTCACCCCTGCCGCCACGATGCCCGTGGTGCTCGTGATGCTTGAGTCGATCCGCGATGCATTCCGCGCGACGGGCGTGCGGATCGGCATGAAGCCCGCCGGCGGGATCCGAACGGCAAAGGCCGCGATCGCGCAGCTGGTGATGGTTCAGGAGACGCTTGGGCCGGAGTGGCTGACCCCCACGCTGTTCAGGTTCGGTGCATCCACCCTTCTCAACGACCTACTGCGGCAGATCGCCAAGCTTGAACACGGTGGCTACGCCGCCCGCGACGATTTCGCGGAAGCTTGATGGACTTTCGCGCGCAAAGGGGAAAGATGGGCCGTCTTTCGCGGCCTTTGCCGCAAGTTCTCACCCGAACTGCGTGCGCCGCCGCCACTCCACCACAGATCGGCGCTGGGCGGGCAGAACCCACGATCCGCACGGCACATCAGGTTGTGCGCGGCACGCCGCTCCGTCCCCAGCCGGTCCAGCGGCGTCCTCTTCGCAGGGATGCGCGCGCCTGACCATCCCATCGCCATTCACGCGGACCGAACACGCATGTCCGAGATCACGCCCGAATGCCTATCCCGGTGGGCAACTTCGCGGCGAATCCGCCGCTTCACCCCAATATCGACCCGCGTTCGCGTATCCTGTTTCGTCCGTTCATTTCTTCGCGACCGCAATCCTGCGGCTCGCCGCCCGTTCGCGTGGTGCGGTTCGGGCAACCGATGGTTCTCAGTCATATGTCGCAGGGTCGACCCTCTGATCTCGCGCGCTGTCGCGCATACCCGCACGGACGCGGCCTGATCGTCGTCCTCGCTGTGCCATGGGCGCCCTCCGATCTCATTCCAATGGTCACCCCGGCGCCGACTTCCGCCTCGCGGAGGAGCACCACGCAGACGCGGAGGCAGCGATGAGCGACGACCTGCCTCCGGCGCAGCGCAAGATGGCCCGCGGGACGCTCTTCGGCTACCGAATCCGCAAGCACATCGGGGACGGTGCGTGGAGCCGCGTCTACGAGGTCGAGGACACGAAGACCCACACGGCGTACGCGCTCAAGCATGTGGTCTCCGAGGGCGAGAAGCAGGACCGCTACCTCGACCAGCTCCGCGCGGAGTGGGAGATCGGCAGCAAGCTCGACCACCCCGCGCTCCGCAAGCTCGTCGCGCTCGAGCACCAGGGAACCTGGCTCGCGCGCAACTCGCGCGACCTCGGCCTCGTGATGGAGCTCATCGACGCGCAGCCGCTTTCCGAGCAGCGAAGGCCGTCGATGCCCGAGTGCCTGCAGATCTTCCGCGATGTCGCGGGAGCGCTCATGCACATGCATTCGAAGGGCTTCGTCCACGCGGACATGAAGCCCCTCAACATCCTCTACACCGACGACCGCCGCACCAAGGTCATCGACCTCGGTCAGGCCGCGAAGATCGGGACGCAGAAGGTGCGGCTGCAGGGTTCGCCCGGCTTCATCGCACCCGAGCAGGCGACGGAGACCCGTTCGCCGAAGGCGGAGAAGCCCCCGCGCGGCGGCGACAAGGCGAAGGAGTCGAAGCTGTACGAGCCCGTCACGGAGCTCACCGATGTCTTCAACTTCGCGGCCACGATGTACTGGATCCTGATGCGGCTCCACGCCCCCGCGACCCAGCACACGCCGACCGCGAAGTCGCTCATCCTTCCGCCCGAGCGCCTCGGGCCGGCGACGCCGATCCACGAGTCGAACCGCGAGGTTCCGCAGGCGCTTTCGATGCTGATCCAGGAGTCGCTCGAGCGGCTCCCGACGCGGCGCAAGCCGATGAGCTGGATCGCCTCGCAGCTCGACGGACTCATCGCGCAGATGCCTGCGACGGCCGGCGCACACGCCTGAGCGCGCGTCACACTTCCTTCGCTGCGCCGGACCACTCCGCGTCCCAGACGGCGTATCCGCCGAGGAACGCATTGGAGTTCGCGCCGAGCACGCAGCCCTCGGGGACCTCGCGCAGCGCCTTCGAGTTGCCGCCGCCGATCACGACCACATCGGGCAGGAGCGCCGCCCGAAGGATGTTCACGCACTCGACGACATGGCCACGCCACTTGCGGGTGCCGTTGCGCTCGCGCCCGCGCACGCCGAGATAGTCCTCGAAGGTCATCCCCTTCCTGAAGGGAAGATGCGCGAGCTCCATCGGGAGCACGCGTCTGCCCGCGATCATGCATGTCCCGAGGCCCGTGCCGAGGCCGAGGAAGAGCATCGTCTCGTCGGCGAGCCCCGCGGCGCGGTGGCTGCCGATCGCCTGCATCGCCGCGTCGTTGAGGATCTTGACGGGCACGCCGAACGCGCGGCCGTAGTCGAAGTCCTTCCAGCCCGCGCCGAGGTTCACAGGGTCTCGCAGAGGACGACCGTCCTTGATCGGCGTGGGAAGCCCGATCGTGATGCGGTCCGCGCGCTCGCCGGCGAGAAGCGTGGCCAGGTCGCGCACGAGCTGGTCGGGCGTGTAGCCCTTGCCCGACGGCGTCGCGCGCTTCTCGGGCCAGTGCGCGCAGCGAGCCTTGGCGTTGGTGCCGCCGATGTCGAGGGTGACGGTGACGGGCGCGGGCGAAGACGGGGCTGCCATGCGGCTGTCGTCGGCAAGAGGAGCCGCACGAGTGACTTTTTCCCGTGGATCGATGGACGGGCATCAGGACGCGAAGACCGAGCCACCGACAGCGAGTCCCGCGCAGCGACCCGTCAGTCCTTCTTCCTGACCGGGATCTGGACTTCCGACCACTTCACGCGGTTCGAGATGTACGGCCCGTTGTAGTGGAACGCGCGCGGGTCGCCCGCGATCTCCCACTCGGGGTTCTCCGCGAGCCACGCGTTGAGCTTCTGCAGGCCGCGCTCGACGACGCCCGTCCCGTACGGCCCGTTCATGCCGATCGAGACGACCGTGATCTCGGGGCGGTCCGTGATGACGACCTTGCCGTCCTTGCCCGTCGGCGCGAGATCCTTCGTGCGGTAGAGGAAGCTCATCGTCCACGACATCGTCGACTTGGGCGCCTGCCTGCCCGTGCCTGGCTCGAACATGTCGCGGTAGTCCATCTCGACGGGGCTCGTCATCGCGATGTCGTTGTCCTTGATGTGGTTGAACAGCGGGAAGAAGCCCATGTTCATGCCCATGCTGGCGCTGCCGCTCGAGACGAACTCCGCGCGGCGGACGGTCGGGTAGCGCTTGATGTCGATCGCGCCGGGGGGCGTCGGCTCTGGGTAGCCCGCGGGAAGCGGGCTCTCGATCTGCGACGGACCGAAGCGGAAGCGGCCGCCGCGGATCTCGATCTGCGCCTCCATGTCGCCGCCGACGCGGGTGATCATCTCGGGCGTGCGGACGGGCTGGCACTCTTCGGCGCCGGGCTCGGAGGCACGGCCAGAATGGAGCTTGACATCTGTGGCCTTCACGGCATCGACCGCCGAGCGCTCGTCCGCGACGGCGCCAGGGGCGCTGGCTCCGCCATCGGTCGCCTTCACGGGCTCGGGGATCTTGCTCGGGTCGGACTCCGTCGACGCGCAGGCGCCAAGCGGAGCGAGGACGAGAAGGACAAGCGGCCATCGGGCGAGGAGACGAGTCATGCGGTGGAGTTCGCCCTCCGCGCCGTCCGAGATTCGCCGCCCGTTACACTCAGGGCCGTGACGATTGCGCCCTTTCCCTACGCGCCCGCGCCGGAGTCGGTCCGCCCCACGCTGAAGTCCGAATATGGGCTCTTCATCGGGGGCCGGTTCGTCGAGGCGAAGTCGGGCAAGAGCTTCAAGACCATCAATCCGGCCACGGAGGAGGCGATCGCCACGGTCGCCGACGCGGGCGAGGCCGATGTCGCCCGCGCGGTCGACGCCGCGCGCAAGGCGCAGCCGAAGTGGGCGAAGACGAAGCCCGCCGAGCGCGCCAAGATCCTCTTCCGCATCGCGCGGCGGATCCAGGAGCGCTCGCGCGAGCTCGCGGTGCTCGAGTCGATGAACGGCGGCAAGCCGATCAAGGAGTCGCGCGACGAGGACCTTCCGCTCGTCGCGCAGCACTTCTTCCACCACGCGGGCTGGTGCGACAAGCTCGACTATGCGTTTGCGGGCGCGAAGCCGCGGCCGGTCGGCGTGTGCGGACAGATCATCCCGTGGAACTTCCCGCTCCTGATGGCGGCGTGGAAGCTGGCGCCCGCGCTTGCGTGCGGCAACACCTGCGTGCTCAAGCCCGCCGAGACGACGCCGCTCACGGCGC
>CAYMSD010000062.1:0-19758 GCA_964393015.1 uncultured Klebsiella sp. | reverse complement strand
GCCCGCTCGCGCGCGAGTGGGCGGCCACCGCGCGCCGCGCCGCAAACTCGTACCTGGTACCGTTCGATCAGAGGTGCCCAGGGCGCCCGCGGAGTTGCACCGGGAGTTGCACCGGGAGTTGCACCGGGAGTTGCACCGCCGTCGAAGTATCGCGGTGAGAGCGGTGCAATCTCCGCGCGGTTCCACCCACCGCGCGCGCAGGTGGCCTACACTCGTCGTCCCGATGGCACTCCTCGAGCTCCGCGACGTCAAGAAGGGTTACCGCGCCCCCGACGGTGAATTCCAGCAGGTGTTGGACGTGCCCACGTTCGACCTCGACGCACGCGCCGAGGTCGCCCTCGCGGGGTCGAGCGGTTCGGGGAAGACGACGCTGCTGAACGTCATCGCGGGGTTGCTGCGGCCCGACTCCGGCACCGTGCGCTTCGACGGAGTGGACGTCGGCGCGCTCGGTGAGGCCGCGCGCGACGCGTGGCGCGCGAAGAACGTCGGCTACGTCTTCCAGTCGTTCCACTTGCTCGGCGGTTACACCGCGCTCGAGAACGTCGTGCTCGGCATGACCTTCGGGCCGGGGCCCGATCGTAAGTTCGCGCGCGAGCTGCTCGAGCGGCTCGAGCTCGGGCACCGTTTGAACCACCGGCCCAGCCAGCTCTCGATCGGGCAGCAGCAGCGCGTGGCGCTCGCGCGCGCGCTCGCGAACCGGCCGCGGCTCGTGCTCGCGGATGAGCCGACCGGCAACCTCGACCCGCGCCATGCGCTCGAAGCGCTGGGCCTCTTGCGCGGGCTCTGCAGCGAGGTCGGCGCTGCGCTGCTCGTCGTCAGCCACGACGTGCGCGTGCTCGACACCTTTGCGCGGCGCGTCGACCTCGCAGAGCTCAACCGCGCCGCAGCGGCCCGTCACACCGCGGGAGGTGCGCGATGAAGGGCCTCGGTGCGCGCCTCATGATCGTGCTGCGCTCGCTGCGCCAGCACGCGCTGTCGACCGCGGTGACGGTGCTCTCCGCGGCGCTCGCGAGCGGGCTCGTGATGAGCGTCTTCACCGTCGCGCAGCAGTCCGAGCGCGCCTTCACCGGCGGCGACATCGGCTACGACGCTGTGCTGGGCGCGAAGGGCAGCGAGCTGCAGCTCGTGCTGAACACGATCTACCACCTCGAACAATCGCCGGGCAACATCCCGTGGTCGCTCTACGAGGAGGTGAAGAACCGGCCGCAGGTGAAGTACGCGATCCCGTACGCGCTCGGCGACAACCTCTACGGCTTCCGCATCGTCGGCACGACCGACGAGATCCACACCGTCTTCGAGTACCAAGCGGGCCTGCGCTACGAGCTCGCCAGCGGACGCTGGTTCGACTCCGAGCGCATGGAGGCCGTGTTCGGCAGCGCCGCCGCCGAAGAGCTCGGCCTGCGCCCCGGCCAGACGTTCCAGCCGTACCACGGCCTGAACTTCGTGCCCGGCAGCGCGCCCCACACCGAGCAGTACACGATCACGGGGGTGATGAAGCCCACGAACACGCCCGCGGACCGGGTCATCTGGATCCCGATCGAGGGCATCTTCCGCATGGGCGGGCACAAGCTGGCCGGCGGCACGCAGGAGGTCACGGCCGACATGGCGACGATCCCCGACGACTGGAAAGAGGTCTCGTCGGTGATGATCAAGTTCAAGAACCCCAGCGCGGGGATGTTCATGCGCGGCGAGCTGCAGCGCGGCTCGCTCGGCATGCTCGCGTGGCCCATCGCCGACGTGATGGGCAAGTTCTTCTCGAAGCTCGGCTGGATCACCAAGGTCGTCACCCTGATCGCGTACCTCGTCGTCGCGGTCTCGGCCTTTGCGCTGCTCGCCGCGATCTACAACACGATGAACGAGCGGCGCAAGGAGTTCGCTGTCCTGCGCGCGCTCGGCGCGCGGCGCAGCACCGTGTTCGGCGTCATCGTCGCCGAGGCCAGCGTCATCGCTCTGCTCGGCAGCTTGCTCGGTTATGCGGTGTACTTCGCGATCCTCGCCGGCGCCGCGACGGTCATCCGCGCGCAGACGGGTGTCGTGCTCGATGTCTTCGCTGTGCACCCGGCCCTCTATCTCACGCCCGTCGGGATGGTGCTCATCGGAGCCCTGTCCGGGGTGCTCCCGGCCCTCAAGGCCTACTCCACCGACGTCGCGGGAACGCTCGCCCGCGTCTAGAACCACCATGCAGATCCTCCTCCGCGCCACGGCGCTCGTGCTCGCTGTGTCCCTGGCCGCTTGTTCGAAGGACGACCACGGCCACGGCCACGAAGAGGGCCACGAAGAGGGCCACGTGCACATGCCGCTGATCGACGGCGGCTCGCTCATCGAGCTCGGCGACCACGAAGCGAACCTCGAGGTGCACTTCCACCAGGCCGACGGCAAGCTCGAGATCTACCTCGTCGACGCCCACGCGACGGACTACGTGCGCTCGAAGCAGACGACCTTGGCCGTCACGATCGAGCCCCACGAGGGTGAGCCCTTCGCGCTCACCTTGAACCAGGAGGCCAGCGCGCTCTCCAAAGAGACCGTCGGCGACAGCGCGATGTACTCGGTGACCGACGAGCGCCTGAAGGCCATGGACCACATCCACGGCAAGGTCGCTTCGGTCTCCATGCAGGGCGCGACCTACCCCGACGTCACCATCGAGTGGCCCGCCGACGCGCACGACCACTGAGCGTAGAATCCGAGCGGTCCATGCCCGAGCTCCGCGCGTTCCTCTCCGCCTTCGCCGGTGTCGCCGCGTGCGTCGCCCTGGCCGCGTGCCAGGACGACCCCGCGGCGCCGCTCGCCGCCGTGGAGATCCCGCTCGGCCGGCCGTTCTACGACCCGAACGCGAGCCCCGCGCCCGCGCTGCCCGCAGGGTCCCCTTCGGCTGGGTCGGCAGTGTCAGAACCCGCCGCCGCGCCCCCGACCGAGGGCCCGAAAGCGGCCGCCTCCGATGACCCCCTCGCCGCCTTCGGCTGGACCCGGGACAAAGACGGCTACATCCAGATCAGCTACATGGACCTGGCCCTCGAAGGCTTCGACCAAGAGCTGCTCGTCGAGAAGCTCCTCTACCCCGAGGACTACGCCGACACGGACATCGACTGGCCGGCCCGCATCCGCGCCCTCGACGGCCAGAAGGTCGCGCTGACGGGTTACATGCTGCCGCTCCTCTGGAAGGACACCTCGGTCCCGCACTTCATGCTGGTGCGCGACCTGATGGCCTGCTGCTTCGGCGGCACCCCCAAACCCGACGAGTGGACCGACGTGAAGATGCAGGGCGAAGGCTCGGGCTACTACGCCTTCGTCCCCGTGATCACCCGCGGCATCTTCCGCCTGACGGGCCTCGCCGACGAAGCCGGCTACGCCGCGGGCGCCTACACGATCGAAGGCCACGACGTGCGCCGCGAGCTCTGAGCGCGCGGCGCCCCCTCCGTAGGCCGAGGCGGCGCAGGGCGGGCCTTCCTGACCCGAGCCTGGGAGCCTGCGCCACAGCAATCGGCAGCGGCTTGAAGCGCCATTCAGCGTGCGCACCGACCGCCATCGAGCGTGAGGTACCACTCCACACCAAGCACCATCGAGCGCGAGGTACCAGGTACGCTTTGACGAGCGCCCCGCGCGCTCTTCTGTCTAGCCTCGCGCTCTCGCGCGCTCGTCAAAGCGTACCTGGTACCGTTTGATTCGGCGCTGCGACGATTCCAACAACGAAGCTCGAATCCCCCGCATCGAACGGTACCAGGGACGCTCTGACGAGCGCGCGAGAGCGCGAGGCTAGACAGAAGAGCGCGAAGGGCGCTCGTCAAAGCGTACCTGGTACCTTCGCTTCACGCGGCGACTCGCATGCAATCGACAGCGGCGTGAAGCGCCATCCCGCGCGCGGCACTGCTCCATACCAAGCCCCATTGAACGCGAGGTACCAGGTACGCTTTGACGAGCGCCCCGAGCGCTCTTCTGTCTCGCCTCGCGCTCTCGCGCGCTCGTCGAAGCGTACCTGGTACCGTTTGATTCGGCGCTGCGACGATTCCAACAACGCAGCTCGAATCCCCCGCATCGAACGGTACCAGGTACGCTCTGACAAGCGCGCGAGAGCGCGAGGCTAGACAGAAGAGCGCGAAGGGCGCTCGTCAAAGCGTACCTGGTACCTTCGCACTACATCGAAAGAGCGCGCGTCAGCTCGTCTCGAACGACTCCCAGGCTGATGCGCGTCAGCGGGGCGCGCGCTCGTCCACAAGCGCACGCTCCCGCGCCAGCCACCCCACGAGCACCCCCGCAGGGTCGCGGGATGCGTCGAGCCGTTCGGCCGCCGTCACCGCCGCGCGCCAGGCGTCTCGCGCCGCCGTCGCGTCTCCCGCGAGCCAGTGCGCGTCGCCGAGGAACATCAGGTTGAGCGCGGTCGGCGCCAGGCGCGCAGCCTCGACGAGCGCATCGCGGCCGCGGGCCAGGTCACCGACCGGCCACGGCGCGAGGCAGAGGAACCGCCCCTCGAGGCGCAGGGGCGCGGCGTCCTCGCGGTCCGCGCCGGCCTCGCGGTTCGCCGCGAGCAGCTTCGGCAAGCGCCGCCCCGCGCCCGACACGAGCGCGCGTGTCGGACCCATCGCCCAAGCGGCCAACGACTCCGCGAAGGCCTCGTCCTGGCGCGCGGCCAGGTCCGTCGGCGCGAGCGCGAGCGCCGCGCGGGCATGGCGCGCGGCCTCGCGCACGAGGCCCTCGACGGCGCTGCGCGTCTCGCCGCCCAACGCGTCCTCGCCGCGGACGAGCGCGCCGGGCCCCTCGGCCGAGGCCCCACGGAAGTGCGCCACGAGCCCCGCCAGGAGGCGCAAGTCCGCCGCCGTGCACAACGCCCGAGCCGCGGCAGAGTGCAGCGCGGCCTCGGCGCGGCCAGCAGCGGCGGCTTCGTCGGCACGGGAGAGGCGCGCGAGCGCGTCCCGCTCGACCTCCGCGCGCCGCGGCGCCGTCATGGGCAAGGGGTCCACGTGCGCGCGCTCGTCGACGGCCGCGGTGAGGTCCGGGTCCCCCGACTGCGAGTCACCCGCGGCCGCGTGACCCGGCAGGCCTGCGAGGACCTCGCGCGCGTCGCGCGGCGCACGGCACGCAGCGGCGAGCGCGACGCACAGAACCGCCAGGCCGCACACGCGCGACCCCGCGCGATGTCCGACCCACACTCCGCTCGAGAGCAGCACAGAGCCCTGCATGTCGAGGGAGCCTATCACCGGCGCTCGGCCGCGATCGAGCCCGGCTGCGGTCCCTGTCTGGTAACGGCCGGTCGCTCGACTTCGAACTGCGACCCGCCCTCGCCCACGCGTGTCCTCGCGTGCAGGTCCGATCGACGGTGGCTCAAAGGTCAGGGGTCCTGCGCGCGACGCGCGGCAGCGGCTCAGGGTCCGCCCACCGCGGCCATCGTCTCGGCGGCGGCGGTGCGGAGGGAGTCGTCGGGGATCGAGGCGACGAGGGCGCGCAGGAGCTCGCCGAGGGGTTCGGGGCGGAGGCCTTCGATGCGGGCTTCGCCCTTCGAGACGATGAAGCTGCGCGGGGGGGCGCCGGGGGTCGGGGCGTGGCGCAGCATCTCGAGGTCGCAGCCGGGGGTGCCGAAGAAGGGGCGCTCGACGCGGGTCAGTTGGGCCTCGGCGAGGGCCAGGAGGCGGCTGACGGTGCCCGGCGGGAGGGGGAGGCGGGTCGGGTTGCCCATGCCGACCAGGAGCTGGTCGTCGAGGGTCCACGCGAGGTAGTGCTCGCCGCGGCGGCACGAGACGAGCTCGAGGCCGAGGACGGCATTGGTGACCGGGGCGGCGGCGCGGGCGACGGCGGGGAGCGTCGGGCGGGGGCGCTCGCCGATGCGGGCGTCGACGGCGGCACGGAGCTTGGTCAGCGCAGCTTGGTTCGCCGCGGTCGTCGGCGGCGTCTCAGGGTCGTAACCGAAGGTGTCGCCGAGCAGCTCGCCGAGGGCGCGGCGGGACTCGTAGGCGGCGTTCTTGCCGCTCCAGCGCTCGAAGAAGGTGTCGGTGCGCTGCAGGTCCTCGACCAGCCAGAGCAGGGTCTCGGGCTCGCCCCACTCGCAGAGCGCGATGGCGGCGGCGCGGCGCACGAAGTCGCTCGGGTCGGCGAGGCGGGCGCGGACGGCGGTGCGCTGGGTGTCAGGGGGCGCTTCGAAGAGGCGGTGCAGGGCCTGCACCGCCGCCATGCGCACCGGCGCGATCGGGTCGTCCAAGAGGGCGGTCAGGGGCTCGGCCTCGCGCGCGTCCTCCAAGGGGTGCGCCGCGAGGGAGCGCGCGGCCGCTGGGCGCCAGGGGAAGTCGCGGTCCTCGATGCAGCGCCAGAGGAGCGCCCGCAGGCGCGCATCGCCGAAGGCGCCGAAGACCTCGACGAGGTCTGCGCCCAGCTTCGCGGTGGCGGCGGGTCGCTCTTCGGAGAGCGCGAGCAGGCGCTCGACCGCGAGCTCGCCGAAGGGCACGAGGCGCGCGGCGGCCTGCGGGCGGATGACGGCCGAGCCGCGCACGGCCTTCTCGAGCAGGCCGTCCATCCGCGCGCGCTCGGCGTCCTGCGGCGGGGCGGCCTCCTGGGCTCGGGCGCTGGCCGCGGCCAGAAGGGCGGCAGCGAGCGCGGGGAGGATGAGGCGCATGGCGATCGAATCAATCCGGCATGGTGCTCGAGCGCAGCCGGTAGACGCTGGTGATGAACCCGTCATCCTCGACCTCGCCCGCGGAGAAGATCCCGCGCATGTAGAACCGGCCGGGTTTGAAGCGTGTGACGTCCTCGGTCAGCGTCACTTCGACGAAGTGGTTGACCTTCGAGCCGCCGCACTCGCACTCCTCGGGAACGAACTCGAAGCGCGTGAGGCCTTCCAGCGTGCCGATCGCCATGTAACCCTCGATCGCGACGAACTTACCGTCGAGGTCCTGGATCCAGTCCTCGAGCGGCTGGCCCCGGCGGTAGCGCGCGTCGCGGAGCTGCAGGAGCGAGATCGTCGCGACGACCTCCTCGTTCGGCTTGGGCTTGGGCTTCGGCGGCGCCTCTGGCAGCGGGTAGAGGCGGAGGATGTCCCGGTGCGCGTCGCGGGTCGCGCGCACGGCGGCCTCCGCCGACCAGACGCCGGCGAGGGTCAAGAGCAGCACGGTCGTGGGGAGCGAGGTGCCCATGGGACGCCGAGTGTATCGGACGCCCCGGCCGTCCGTTCCAGGGGCAGCGCCCGGAGGGGCGCCGCACCCGGAAATCCCTTCCCTGCCTCAGGTTCGGACGGCGGCTTGCCGACACGTACCCCGAGCGCCCCGCTCCGCCGCGCCGCCCCGTCCACCCGCGGCGTGTTCCCCCGGAGCGCCCGCCCGTTACCGCAATGCCCTGGATCGACGCCCTGTTCAAGCGAATGGTCGAAGTCGGAGCCTCCGACCTCCACATGACCTCGGCCTGCAAGCCGCAGCTCCGCCTGCACGGCGACATGACGCCCATCGACGAGTGCGCGGTCATCCGCGCCGACCAGATGCGGCAGATCCTGTACGAGATCACGCCGGGGCCGAACCGTCAGGAGTTCGAAGACACCTGGGACACGGACTTCGCGTACCAACTGGAAGGCATCGCGCGCTTCCGTGTGAACCTCTTCATGGACCACCGCGGGCCGGGCGCGGTCTTCCGGGTCATCCCGGAGGACATCCTCACGGCAGAGCAGTTGAAGCTCCCGAAGTCCGTGATCGACTTCTGCTACCTCTCGAAGGGCCTCGTGGTGGTGACCGGTCCGACGGGTAGCGGTAAGTCCACGACGCTCGCTGCGATGGTGGACCACATCAACAAGAACCGCGCGGATCACATCATCACGATCGAGGACCCGATCGAGTTCGTGCACAAGGACAAGAAGTGCCTCATCAACCAGCGCCAGGTCGGCGGGCACACGAAGAGCTTCAAGCGCGCGCTGAAGGCTGCGCTGCGTGAGGACCCGGACATCGTGCTCGTCGGTGAGATGCGCGACCTCGAGACCATCGAGATCGCCATCGAAACGGCGGAGACGGGTCACCTCGTCTTCGGCACCTTGCACACGACGACCGCGGCGACCACCGTCGACCGCATCATCGACCAGTTCCCCGCCGACCGTCAGGCGCAGATCCGCACGATGCTCTCGAGCTCGCTCAAGGGTGTCGTCGCGCAGACCCTCTGCAAGAAGAAAGCCGGCGGCCGCGTGGCGGCGCTGGAGGTCCTCGTCGTCAACCCCGCGATCTCGGCGATCGTCCGCGAGGGTAAGACGCACCAGATCACGTCGCAGATGCAGATGGGCGGCAAAGCCGGGATGCGACTGTTGAACGACTCGCTCACGCAGCTCGTGAAGGACGGCGTCGTCGATCCGCAGGAGGCCTACATCAAGGCTGTCGACAAAGAGGGGTTGCTCAACAACCTGCAGGCGATCGGCGTGCGCTTCGATCCGCGGAACGCGGGCGGCGGCGCGACCGGGGTAACGATCGCCGGCAACGGACCGGCACCCGAGCCGACGGCACCGCTGCCTGCTTCGGATGAATCCGCGACATACGATTCACTGTCGCGCGTGCAGCCCAATCCCAACGCGCTCGGCGGCGACCCGTTCGAGCAGTTCAAGCGCAAGCGCACTTGATTCGGCGGTGTTCAGCGCGCCTCGAGCTGCCAGCGGATTCGACCGCTGTCGCGCTCGAGGCGCGTCCGTAGCGTGCCCTTGAACCCCGCGAGGCCGCGGCTCTCGAGCAGGTCGCCGATCTCTTGCGCTGTGCGCAGGACGCGGGCCGGCGCTTCGACGAGTCCCGCGAGCAAGACCTCGAGGGAACGCAGCACGTCCCCGTAACCCGCCAGCAGCATGTTGGTCGAGGCGAGCGAGACGTACACCCCGCCGAGGCCTTCGAGCGCGGCATTGTGACTCGCGCGGGTGAGGAACCCGGCCGGCGCGTCTTCGGCCTCGGCTGCGAGGGCCAGGAACGACTCCAGTGCGTCCGCGTTGGTGCTGATGCAGAGGTACGGGGCGCCGATAGCGACGAGCAGCGGCGGCTCCGCCGCCAACGTGTAGACCTCGGCCCCGTGCAGGCTGCGGGACTCCGCGGTCCCCCCGAGGAACGTCGCGGCGAGCTCGACCGCGGAGAAGAAGGGCTCTGGGTCGCTGATCTCGAACGCGGTGCACGACGGCGCGACCGCTGCGAGCTGCTCAACCCCGCGCCCGGAGACCGTCAACGCGCCGGAGTCCGACGGCAGCGTGAACGAGAGCATCGAACCCGAGAAGCTGCCGAGCAGCTCGCCCTCGACGTCGAAGCCGAGGCTGTCCTTCGTGCCCGCCAGGGCCGCGCGCAGGGCGTCGTGGCGTTCGCGGTCCTGCGCCGCGAACTCCGCCAGCACCAGGTCGAAGCACTTGCGCAGGTCGATCTGCGCGACGGAGACCGCGGCCGACACGAGCGGGGCGAGCGCCATCGAGCGCGGGTCACACGGCCGCAACGTGTCGAAGAAGCGCGCGGCGAGGCCTTCGCCGTAGGGCGCCTCGACCGTGATGTCGAGGGTCTCGCCTGCGCCGAATCGGACGCTGCCGCGCAGCCAGCTGATCGAGGACCACGCGTCCCACACCGACGTGAAGGGCGCGGGGACCTCGGCAGCGAACGTGCGCCACAGCGGAGCGAGATCCGCCGCGAACGTGGCGTCACCTGCGCCGAGGAGCGCCGCGAGGCGGCCTTGCGGAGCGGCGCCTGCGTCGTGTCGAGCGAGGGTCTCGCGTGCGACGCGCGCGGCGGTCGCCGCATCGGCGGCGTCCACCGCGATGTGCAGGTCGCCGCGGCGCAAGTAGGCCTCGATCACGCCCGCGTCCGCGGCCCAGAGGGTCGCGTCGCCGGCCTGCACCGGCGCGGCCGCGCCGAACAGCAGCGCCGACAACGGCGCCTCGAGTCCCGCGCCGCCGCGCAGGACGACGACGAGCGCTGGCGCAGCCGCCGGCTGCGGCTGCGCGAAGGCGAGGGCGCTCTCGGCTGCGGCGAGCGCGCCGAGCAGCTCGGCGCTGAGCTCGCGGGCCCGCCCGTCCCCGCTCGCATCGGCGTCGTCTGCGTCCCTTGCGGCGGCGAGCGCGCGCTGCCATTCGGGCGCGCCGAGCAGCGCGAGCCACGCGTTTGCCTCGCGCCGAGACACGAGCCCCGCGACGTCCGCGACGTGGACGGCCGCGACCGCGTCGCTCGGGAGCGTGGCCAAGAGGCGCACCTCGGGCGCGGAGCGCGCCAGCGGCGGCGTTCCAGGGTCACTCGAACCGGCGAGGACGACGGGTAGCGCCGGGGCGAGCGCGGCGAGCAAGAGGGCGTGCGGCATGGGGGATCGCGCGCCTTTGGCGCTGCGGGCAAAGAGGTTACCCGTGGCCTACGAAGCGCGAACGGAGGCATTCGGGCGCGGCTCTCTAGAATCCCCGGGTCCATCCCCCGGAGACCCCCCGATGCTGCTCTCGCTCCTCCTCCTCGCCGCGCCCCAGGGCGCCCCGCCGCTGACCCTCGAACAGGCCGGCGGCCGCGGCGAGCGCCCCTCGTTCCGCGCCGAGCTCCCGGACGTCCGCTGGGCGCCCGATGGCCGTCACATCGCGCTGAAGCGGGGGGAGACGACCGTGTGGCTCGATCCGCGCACCGGCGCCGAGCGCGCGCCCGACGCGGCGGCGCCCGCCGGGGACCGTCCCGCCGAGCGCGGCCCGCGCCGCGGAAACCGCCCGGCGGGCGACGGCGCCGCGCGGCGCGAGCTCGCGGAGGCGTCCCCCGACGGCCGCCACGTCGCGTTCGTGCGCGACAACGACCTCTACCTCGCCGATGCCGAAGGCGCGCGCGAGCTGCGCGTGACCTCGAACGGCGGCCCCGACCAATTCAACGGCAAGCTCGACTGGGTCTACCAGGAGGAGATCTACGGCCGCGGCAACTTCAAGGGGTTCTGGTGGTCACCGAGCTCGCGCCACATCGCGTTCCTGTCGCTCGACGAAGCGCCCGTGCATGAGTTCACGGTCATCGACCACATCGTGGACGGCCACTTCCGCGTCGAGCCCGAGATCACGAACTACCCGAAGGTCGGCGACCCGAACCCGATCGTGCGCGTGGGCGTGACCGACCTCGCGGGTGCGATCGTGTGGGTCGACCTCGCTGCCTACGCTGCCGCCGAGCCGCTCGTCGTGCGCGTCGACTGGGACCCCGCGGGCGAGCGCTGCCTCGTGCACGTGCAAGACCGCATCCAACAATGGGCAGAGCTGCTCGCCGTCGACCCCGAGACGGGCGCCGCGACGCGCTTGATCCGCGAGGAATCGCGCTCGTGGACGGAGCGGCCGGAGTCGCCGCGCTGGCTCGCCGATGGTTCGTTCCTGTGGCGCAGTCACCGGACCGGGCGCGATCACCTCTACCGCTACGCGGCGGACGGCGCGCTGCTGGGCGCGGTCACCGCAGGGGATTGGAACCTGCTCGACATCGAGCACATCGACGAAGCCGCGAACCGCATCTGGTTCACCGCGACGATCGACGGCGATGTCAACGAGAACCTCTACCGCGCCGAGCTGCGGCCCAGCGGAGCCCCGAACGGCTTCGTGCGGCTGACGACGGGCGATGGGATGCACAGTTGGAGCTGGAACCCGGACCGCACGCTCTTCATCGACCGTGTCTCCAGCGTCGCGAACCCGGGCTTCGTGCGCGTCGTCGATGCCGATGGGCAGGTCGTGCGCGACCTCGGCGCGGCCCGAGTGTCGGCGGCGGCCGACCGCGAGCTCGCTCGCTGGGAGCTCCTGAAGGTGTCCGCGCGCGACGGCTTCCAGCTCGACGTCACCATTCAGTACCCGACCCGCTTCGACGCGCAGAAGCGCTATCCGGTCTACATCTCGACGTACTCCGGCCCCGCGGCGCCGACCGTGCGCAATCGCTGGAGCCTCAGCGAGCGCTGGCAGTTCTTCGCGGAGCAAGGGGTCGTCGTCGTGCAGGCGAACGTGCGCACCGCGACGCGCCGCGGCATGGTCGATACGTCGCGCTGTTACCTGCAGCTCGGCCTGCAAGAGGTCGCCGACATGAGCGACGTCGTGCGCTGGCTCGGTGCGAAGCCGTGGATCGACCCCGCGCGCTTCGGCATCACGGGCTTCAGCTTCGGCGGCACGATGACGGCGCTCTGCCTCTTGCACACGGACCTCTTCCGGCTCGGGATCGCGGGCGGCGGCGTCTACGACTGGCGCATGTACGACACGATCTACACCGAGCGCTACATGGCGACCCCGAAGACGAACTTGGCGGGTTACGACGCGACCTCGTGCCTCCAGAAGGCTGCGGACCTCACGGGGTTCCTGCACCTGCACCACGGGGTCATGGACGACAACGTGCACGTGCAGAACCTCATCCAGTTCTCGTATGCGCTGCAGAAGGCCGGGAAGACGAACTGGAGCATGATGGTGTACCCCGAGTCGCGCCACGGTTACAGCGACGGCGACCTGCGCTGGCACTCGTGGGTCACGGAATGGCGACTGATCCAGGAGCACTTGCTCGGCGCGCAGTGAGCCTCGGCGGCTCCGCTCGGCCCGCTGTCCCCTGGGGAGGACGCCGGCGGGCCGGGACCCCGCCCTCGGGGGCCTCGCTGGGGTCTGCCTTGTGGCAGGGAATTTGCATGGGGACCCTCGGTGCTGTGTCCTCCTATGTGTGTCATCCCGATCTTCCTCGCGGCCGCGGCGGCCTTCGGAGCCAGCCCGGCGGATCCGGCCGCCGTCGCCGTTCAAGGCCCGGTCGCGGGCACGGAAGACCCGCGCGCGCTCGATCGCAAGCGCGTGCTGGAGTTCGCCGAGGGCGGGCTACTGCGCGCGCGGACGCGCTTCCACGACGGGCGCTGGGAGCGGCGCGACGGCCGCGACTGGGTGCCGATCGAGGGCGTCGTCGTCGGGCACACCCTCGAGAGCGACCTCCTATCGCGCGCCCGCGCGATGGCGATGGAGGTCAAGAAGGACGACCACACGGCGCGCGCGGTGCTCGCGGATTGGATGCTGCGGCGCGGCCTCGAGCGCGAGGGCCTGTCCGAGCTCGACCGCATCCTCGGCGACGCGCCGGATCACGCGGGCGCGCTGAAGGTCCTGCGCGAGCACGACATGGCGTGGTCGACGCTGCTGCCGGATGGCGACCCCTCCGATTGGACGGCGGTCGCGATCGCGGGCGCGCAGGGCTCGGCGGCGCTGCGCGAGGCGCTCGTGTGGAAGCTCGCGCGGGTGCGCGCGAACTTCGATGTCGAGGCGTTCCTCGCGAAGGAGCTCGTATCGCCGCAGTTCCGTCGGCGCGAGTTCGCAGTGCACGCGGCGCGCCGCCTCGCGCGCGGGCCGTTCCGTAAGGAGCTCACGGATCGGGCGGTGCTCGACACGATGGGGGGCGTGCGCCTCGGGGCGGCCCTCGCGCTGCGGGACTTCCAGGACGCGGAGGTGGTGAGCCCCGTCGTCGATGCGCTGGGGAGCCGCTTCTCGGCCGTGCGCAAGAACGCGATCGAGGCGCTCGGGCATGCGGGGTACACGGCGGCGATCGCGCCGTTGATGGCACACCTCGCGCACTTGCGCTCTTCTGGCGGTGGTCCGAGCGGGGTCCGTGCGAATTTGTTTGCGGGTTTCCACACGGCGTATGTCGCGGATTACGACGTGGAGCTGGCGCAGGGGGCGTCGATCGCGCGCCCGGTGGTTGCGAGTCAGGTCTCGGGGGTTGTGTTCGATGTGCGCGCGCAGGCGCAGTTGTCGACGGTGGTCACGGTTTATGTGGAAGCGCGGGCGGTGACGCGTGCGTTGACGCAGTTGACGGGGGAGCGTGAGCTCGGTGATGACGTCGACCGGTGGTTGGCTTGGTGGCGCAGTCAGCCGCGGTGATGGGGGGGGTGATCCGCATTGTGTGAGCGCTCGCGTCGAACGGTACCAGGTACGACTTGGCGGCGAGGTCGTGCGCGCTTCGCGCGCACGAGCGCGCGCTCCGCGCGCGCCCTCGCCGCCAAGTCGTACCTGGTACCGTTCGACGCGATCCCTCCGGGTTGTGGCAGGGCCTGAACCCCGCAGTTTCGACGTGTACCGCTCAGAGACGCAGCCGCCGCGACCCACGTCGGGACGCGCGCCGCGCGAGCCCTGTGCTGCGCCGGGCTTTCGCGCCGAAGAGCACACCAGATGGTGTTGCTGTCCTCCGTCGCCGGTGCGCTCTTCGCGCTCGGGTTGTTGCGTCGGGCGCCGTGGGCGCCTTTGACGGTGTTCTGGCAATTGCGGGTGCCCGCGGCCTTCGGTGGGCTCGCGCTCGCGGGCGGCGCGTTGACGGCGCTGGATGCCCCGCGCGAAGCTGCGGCGGTCGCGGCTGGCGCGGCCGTGGTGCTCGCGCGGGCGGCGTTCGAGCGGCGCCGTGGGGCGCGGCGGGTCCAGCCGCTCGGGCCCTCGGCGTCGCTCGCGGTCGTCACGCTGAACTGCGGCCTCCACCGCTCGGACCCCGAGCAGATCGCGGCGTTCCTGCGCGACTGCGGCGCGGACCTCATCGGCGTGCAGGAGATCGAGCGCGAGCACGCGCTCGTCCTGGCGCAGGAGCTCCGCGCGACGCACCCGCATCAGGTCCTGCACGGCACGGGCATCGACGGCATCGGGCTGCTCTCCCGCTTCCCGATCCGCGGCCATGAGCTCGTGCACCTCGCCGCGGCGCACCCCTACTTGGTCGCTGCGGTCGAGTCTCCCGTCGGGCCCCTGCACGTCGTCGTCGTCCATCCGCCCGCGGCCCTCGCCGTCCGAGGCGCCGCCCACGCCGCGGTCGAGGACCTCCGCGCCCTCGCCCGCGAGGCCGCCGCCCACGCGCCAGCGCTCATCCTCGGGGACTTCAACACCA
Source organism: uncultured Klebsiella sp. (assembly GCA_964393015.1). Lineage (GTDB taxonomy): Bacteria > Planctomycetota > Phycisphaerae > Phycisphaerales > SM1A02 > QWPT01. The sequence continues at coordinate 4,987 of CAYMSD010000062.1, read as the reverse complement.
CCGCCGCCACGGCCGCCTGGGACGCCGTCGCCCGCGAGGGGTTCGCCGACGCCTTCCGGGACGCCGGGACCGGCGCTGGGGTCACGTTCCCCGTGCCCTTCAAGTACCTCGGGCTCCCCGTCCCGCCCCTCGTCCGCATCGATTTTGTCTTCACGACCGAGGACCTCGCCGCGACGCGCGCAGAGGTGGGGCCCCCGACGAGCTCGGACCACCTGCCCCTCTTCGTGACCTTCGTGCCGCACCGGGTCGCCGGCGAGCGGCGTGGCCACCTCCTGCGCGCGGTGTAGACGCGGCGCTCGGGTACCCTGTCGCCATGGTGACCCCCACGGCGACTTCGACCGCAGTGCCCGCGACGATGGCCCTCCCCCCGGCGCTCGAGCCGCCGCAGCGGGTGTTGATGGGGCCCGGCCCCTCGGTCATGGATCCGGCGGTGCTCGCGGCGCTCGCCAAGCCGACCCTCGGGCACCTCGACCCCGCGTTCCTGCGCATCATGGACGAGCTGCGCGCGATGCTGCGCGCGGTGTTCGGGACGACGAATCACCTGACGCTCGCGATGAGCGGCACGGGCTCCGCGGGGATGGAGACGTGTTTCGTGAACCTCGTCGAGCCCGGCGATCGCGTGCTCGTCGGCGTCAACGGCGTCTTCGGCACACGCATGGCCGAAGTCGCGCGCCGCTGCGGCGCCACCGTCACGGAGGTGAAGGGTGAGTGGGGCCGCGCCCTCACCGCGGACCAGTTCCGCGCAGCAGCAGCCGGCGGGCGCTACGACCTCGTCGCCGTCGTGCACGCGGAGACCTCGACGGGCGTGCTGCAGGATGTGCCGCCGATCAAGGCGGTCGCGGACGAGCTCGGAGCGCTCTTCCTGCTGGACTGCGTGACGTCGCTCGGAGGCCACCCCGTCACCCTCGATGCGTGGGGCGTCGACGCCGCGTACTCCGGCACGCAGAAGTGCCTCTCGTGCCCACCCGGCCTCGCGCCCGCCAGCTTCTCGCCGCGCGCGGTCGAGCGCATTCAGCGGCGCAAGACGAAGGTGGCGAGCTGGTACCTCGACCTGTCGCTGATCCAGGGCTACTGGGGCGAAGAGCGCAGCTACCACCACACCGCGCCGATCAACATGTTGTACGCGCTGCACGAGGCGCTGCGGCTGACGCTGCAGGAGGGCCTCGCCGCGCGCTACGCGCGCCACGCGCAGCACGCGCGGGCGTTCGTGGCGGGCCTCGCCGCGCTCGGCCTCGCGCCGCGGGTGCCTGCAGCGGAGCGCTTGAACCCCTTGACCTCGATCGCGGTCCCCGAGGGTGTCGACGATGCCGCGGCGCGGCGCTACCTCCTCGAGGCCTACGGCGTCGAGATCGGCGGCGGGCTCGGGCCGATGAAGGGCAACACCTGGCGGGTGGGCCTGATGGGCGCGGGATCGACCCGGCGCAACGTCGAGCTGGGCCTCGCGGCGCTCGCCGGGGCGCTGCGCGCGCAAGGGCGGTCCGTGCCGGGGGATCCGCTCGCGGCCGCCGCGGCCGCCTATTCCGGTTAACGCTTGAGTCGCTCTCTGCGAATCCGCAGGATGCACTGCGTGCGCTGCGCCGCCGCCCCCGCACGGGCGGCGGCGCTCCGTGAGCGCGCACGGGCTGGAGGGAGTCGCGATGACGAGTGCATGGAGAGCGTGGTGGGCCCTGGGCCTGGCCGCGGTGGTGGGTTGCGGTGGCAACAACCTCCAAACCGCGGGAGGGAACGATCCCGGTGACGAATACTGGGTCGTGCGGCTGCAGTCGCAGAACCTGCAGGTCGACCTGCCGGGCCGCGTGACCGGTTTCGTGCAGGTCGTCGATCAGGACGGACAGCCCGTCGACGGGCTCGAAGGCGGCGACTTCCAGCTCTTCGAGAACGGCGCGGTCGTCTCCGAGTTCGAGAGCGGCCAGCGCACGCTCTCGAATCCGCAGAACTTCCGCAGCTTCTCGCACCTCCTGATCGACCGCTCCGGCAGCGTCGGCAACAACGTCGCGACGGCCGCAGCGATCCGCGAGGGCGCCGAGAACTACGTGCGCAAGCTCTTCGGCTCGGAGCGCTTGAACCCAACAGGGACCCCCCCGCAGTGGGGGCCCTACGACCCGGCCCGCCTCGACAGCACCGCGATCCGGCTGTCCTGGTTCGACGGCTCGCAGGACATCTATCCGATCACGGGCTTCGACATCGGCTTCTCGAGCGACCCGAACCTCTTGATCGAGTCGATCCAGCACCTCTTCGACGAGCCGCCGTTCAACCCGTCGACGAACCTCTACGGTGCGGTGATGCGCGGCCTCGATGTGCTCGACGACGTCGACACCCTCGCGATCGCGGAGGGCATCCAGAACCGCACGCTGACGCTGGTCACGTTCACCGACGGGACCCACCGGGCCGGCGGCAACATCACGCTGCAGCAGGTCGGCCAGCGGATCCAGACCGTCACCGGCGGGCGGCGTAAGTACAGCGCGTTCAGCATCGGCGTCGGGTCCGAGATCGAGCCCAACGTGCTGAGCGTGATCGGCCCCGAGGGCAGCCGAACCTCGGGCAGCCTCGAGGACATCGTCGAGCGCTTCGACGACGCCACGCAGCTCGTCGCGAAGCTCGCGAACAGCTTCTACGTCATCTCCTATCGCTCGCCGAAGACGAGCGGCACGCACCAACTCGTCATCGCCACCGACCGCTCGCGGCGCCAGGACGACGTCGCGTTGTCGTTCGTCGCAGACGGCTTCGGCGCGGGCGCTGCGTTCCTCTCGCTGCGGGCGCATCCGGAGCTCGCTGGAGCGCTCGGTGGGTTCACGTTCACCGATGCGCTCGAAGACTCGGCGGGGCGCATCGTCGCGTGTGGCTGGCGCGGCGCGACCTGCGCTTCGGCCGGATGCACGGGCCCGTCGCAGGCGATCCTGGCGCGCTTTCTGCCCAACGGGACGCTGGATGAATCCTTGGGCCTCGGCGGCGTGATCGAACTTGAAACGGCGCAGAGTCCGAGCGGGGCGACCAGCATCGACCGCGAAGCCGACGGCACCCTCGTCGTGGGCGGCTGGATGCGCAGCGTCCTCACGAGCGGCGTCTCCGTCGGGCGCGTCTGGAAGGTCAACCCGGGCTCGGGCTCGTCGTTCGGGGTCAGCCCCGTCGCGCTCGGCTCCGGGGACGAGGTGTTCCACGACATCGTCGTCGAGCGCGGCGTCGGTGATCCGCGTGTCTACATCGCGGGCTCGACGACCCTCGCTGGCGCTCCGGTCGCGATGCTCGAGGCGCTGCGCCTGGCGGACCTCGCGCCGCCGCCCGCCAGCGCGCCGGGCTCGGTGTGGACGTTCGTCGACACCCGCGGCGGGACCGTCGCCAGTCGCGCCGCGCGCTCGATCGCGCTGCACGGCGGAGACGGCCTCGTGACGGCGGGCGACGGGCGCTCGTTCGTGCCGAGCAGCGTCAACGGCGGGCGCGATGTGCTCGTCACGCGGCACTTCACGGCGACGGGCGACCTGGACCCGGGCTTCGGCAGCGGCGGGCGCGTCGTTGCGACGGAGGTCTGCGCGACGCCGCCGCCGCAGAGCACGCCTGTGTTCCCGGGCCTTGCGGCCGCGCTGCGCGTCGACTCGCTCGGGCGCATCGTCGTCGCCGGGACGCTCTTTGCGACGGGCGGCTCGACGCCGGCGGAGCAGCCCGCGGTCTGGCGGTTCCTGTCGAACGGGGCGCCGGACGCCCTCGCGTTCTCGGGCAGCTTCAACACGCCGTTCTATCGCTCCGGCGTCGTCACGCTGCGCCTCGGAACGACGGCCAACGGTTCGGTCGACTTCGGTCGTAATGCGGCCGCCCACGGGCTGGCGCTGGGACCGGCGGACCAGGTGGTCCTCGCGGGCCAGCGCTTGAATCAGCCGGGGCACCTCGACACCGCGCTCATCTCGTTTGCGGCGAACGGCGTGCCGGACACGTACAACTTCGTCGGGTTCGCCATCGACGACGGTGCGATCGCGGATGACTCCGACGACCGCGGCCAGGTCATCGTGCGCCACTCGAACGGCTCGCTCTGGTGCCTCGGTGTGTCGCGCGATCGGATGACCCAGGGAGCGACCGACGTGCCCATCGTTTGGATCGACGAAGAGACGCCGGGGCTCTTCAATCAGCCCTGAGCGTTTGCATGTCCTGGCAGGTACCCGACGCCTGGAGGTCCCGCGTCGACGCGGTCGCGCGGCCGGCCTTTGGCTCCCTGCCAGCGCGGCTCGCTGCGCTTGCGCTCGCGGTCCCGCGGGGCGCGCGGGTGGTCGACATCGGCACGGACCATGGGTTGCTGTGCGCTGCGCTCGTCGACGGGGCGCGCGCGGCCCACGTCTGCGCGGTGGACATTTCGCGCGAGGCGCTCGCTGGGGCGCGGCAGAGCCTCGCTCCTGCGGTGGCGGCGGGGCGCGCAGAGGTGCTGTTGGGTGATGGGTTTGCGGTGGTGTCGCCTGGCTCCTATGACTGCGCAGTGCTAGCGGGTATGGGGGCGCGTAACACCCTCGCGATCCTGGCGCGCGGCTTCCAGGCCGGTCACACACCTGAGCGCATCGTCGTGCAAGCGCTCGCGGGCGAACACAGTGTCCGCGCCGAGCTGTGCGCCGCGGGTTATGCGCTGGTCGATGAGCAGCTCACTGCGGACGGCCGACGGTTGTTCCTGACGCTCGTCTTCGAGCGCAGCGCGCAGCCGACGGTGCTGGTCGACGACGTCGCGCTGTATGTCGGTCCGCTCTTGTCGATGCAACGGGGCGCGTTGCTCGAGGCGTGGCTCGCGATCCAAGCCGAGTGGTTGTCGGAGAAGGTCGCGCAGCTGACCGCGCGCGACGACCAACACGCCCGAACCGCGCGCAGGAGGTTGGCAGCGATCCAGGCGGTGGCGCGTCGAGCGGATCCGGGTACGAGTTGAGGTGCGGTCTGCGGCATTGCCGCAATGGGGGAGCGATCGCGTCGAACGGTACCAGGTACGACTTGGCGGCGAGGGCGCGCGCTGCGCGCGCGC